>NZ_JBHTLQ010000040.1:0-35242 GCF_042679085.1 Phenylobacterium conjunctum
TTCGGAGACCGGTTCAACAAGGCCGCCGCCTAAATATGTTCAACCGCCCGCCCACACACGAAATTCCTGACAGTCCCTGCGGTTGGTCCATTCCAGCATCGCCCGGCTGGTCATCTCGGTTCCGTTGTCGCTGACGATGGTGAGGGGCCGGCCCCGCCGGGCGATCAGAGCGTCCAGTTCGCGGGCCATGCGATGGCCGCCGATCGAGGTGTCCACGACCAGCGCCAGGGCCTCGCGAGTGAAGTCGTCGACGATGCACAGGATCCGGAAGCGCCGGCCCCAGGACAGGCTGTCCGCCACGAAGTCCAGGCTCCAGCGCTGGTTGGGGCCGTCTGGCAGCGCCATCGGCGCCCGCGTGCCGGTCGCGCGCTTGCGGCCGCGTCGACGGCGCACGGCCAGGCCCTCCTCGCGGTAGAGCCGGAAGAGCTTCTTCTTGTTCATGCTGACGCCTTCACGTTCGAGCAGGATGCCCAGCCGCCGGTAGCCGAAGCGGCGTCGCTCCGCCGCCAGGCCACGCAGCCGCTCACGCACCTCCGCGTCGCCCGGCTGGGCCACGCGACGCACCGTCTTCGGATCGACCTGGACCAGCCCGCAGGCGCGCCGCTGCGAGAAGCCGCGCTCCGCCATCAGACGAAGCACAGCCTCCCGGCGCGCTGCAGGCCCGATCAGTTTTTTCCCAGAAGGTCCTTCAGCGCCGACACATCCAGCATCGACTCCGCCAGCAGCTTCTTCAGCCGCCGGTTCTCGTCCTCCAGGGCTCTAAGCTTCTGGGCGTCCGACACGCTCATGCCGCTGTACTTCGCCTTCCAGCGGTAGAAGGTCTGCTCGCTGATCCCGTGCCGGCGGCACACCTCCGCCGTCGGGCTCCCGGCCTCCTGCTCCCGCAGCACGCCGATGATCTGCGCCTCGTTGAACCTGCTCTTCTTCACGTCCGTCTCCTTGGGTGACGGACTCTCACTCAAATCGAGGGATCAGGAAGGGGGCAGGTCAGCCGCTAGCTGGTGCGGAATCTTGATCCCGCAAGCCTACGAACCAGCCGGTGTGCTCCTAACGTATCCAGCATGACGAGGGAGAGTAAATACGTGCCCGCGCCGACAGCGACGGCACCCGCAAGTGACCAAAGATCGAAGTTTGCGACAGGATATGCGTGAAGAGCGAGAACCATTAGCGTTACGGAAAATAGGATCTTAACAATGTCGCTCCAGATGAGGTGTGGGGGAAGCAGTTTATAAACTATAAACCCTGAAACCACGAGTGCCGATAGATTGCCGAGGATCGCGCCATAAGCAGCGCCGACCAAACCCATCGATCGTACCAATAAAAATCCCGCTACAATTCCCAAAGCAGCGCCAACTAGTAATGTGACAACCTGGACACCTGTCCGCCGTAGCATGTAATATGCTTGGTCGAAGCCGAAACTTTTCAACCCGGCCAGCAGAGCCATGCCAGCTGCGAGCGGAACGAGGGGAGGGGCCGCTTGCCAATACCGGTCGTCGAAGAGGGTGTGCACAATCGGCGCAGCCAAAGCAGCCACTCCTGCAACCGCGGGGAGACCAAGGCCAAGCAGGATCGTGATGTGCTTCCCCAACATTGCCGCGCCTGCCGTGGGACCGTCTGCGTCAAATGCTTTCACCAACTCGGTGAATGAGCCCACATTGATTGCATTCAGGAGGACATCAATGGGCTGCCGGCCGACGGCATAAGCCGCCGCGTACAATGCTACGGCGTTGGGTCCAAGCAGCCACTGCAATTGCGACCGATCGCTGATGTTCAACAGCGCTATCAGGAGGCAACTGAAAAATAGCGGCCACGCATAGTGAACTATCTCTGTAACCCACCCTTTGGTGGAAGCGCCTTGGCCTCGAGCCGGCCAAATGCGGGCCAGTACCGTAAGGCCAATTGCAGCGTGGCAGCCGAATCCGAAATACGCGCAGGTGCGAAATGTAGGAACAAGAAGCACAGTGGCGGTAACGCCGGCGGCCAGGGCCCCTAAGGGGCGAAGCATCTCCATCGCCGCAAAAGCGAACGCGCGCCCCTCGCCACGAAAGACGTTCACGCATGCCGCTACGGCACCATTCCCCACCACGTACAGCGAAGTCGCGCCAGCAAAGGCGACCCAGTTTGTATGGGTACGGACCATAATGAAGGAAATTGGCCAAACCAATGCCGTTCCGACAAGCGTACAATAGGCATAGAACTTAAAAAGGGAATTTAGGTTGTAAGGGCCATCAGCAATGCGACCGGGGTGGTAAAAGCGCAAAAAGCCCACTCTAAACCAATTTGATGTGACCTGATCGCTAAATTCGCCAATCGCTATAGCGAGCACATAAAGTCCAAAATCGTTTACCGTAAGCAACCGAGAGTATACAAATATTGCAAGCAATGCGCAAAATCGGGGCACAAAGGTGCCGACCCCATATGCAAGGACAAGTTTCATAAAATACCTTGCCTACTCGAGGCGACCTTTGGGTTGATATCAATGCATCTGCAAAATAGAGGAGGCGAGAGCGTATCACCAGCCCTACTGGATGGGTTCACGACGAATCTTGGCCGTCAATGGCGTGGCGACACAATCTGCACCCCGGGGTTGCGGCACCTAAAGAAATGATTGCCGAGCATGCATCGCAGGGCGTCCAGGCTAATCGGCCTCACCGTAGAGACATAGTGCTTGGCGCTGGAGTCTCGGCAGTCCATGGAGCGGCTTTGACGTTTAGCCGTCGCATCGCGCCGTTCAAGAGATTTACACGCGGGATAAGTATATATCACCTGGCGTCCGGCCTCGTACTTGATGGAGGGCCTCTGCCTCAGTATGTTTGGCCGCCATTTTCAGGTCAGAATCAGAAAATGGCGCCCAACGAAATATTGCGCCTTCGTCAAGTCGGTTTCGATTTCGTGCGGTTAGCGGTGGCGCCTGATCTATTTCTGAGAACAGTGGGATCTAAGAGGGACGACGCAATTGCCGAATTGCGGAAGATCATTGGCCGTTTCGTGGCGGCTGACTTGAAGGTTGTTTTGGACCTTCATCCAAACGAGAGAATTCCGGGGTACCGCGGTAAGGATTATATTGGTGGAGTGAACCAACCTGTCGTGATGGAATACTTTCAAACCGTTGGTGATATGGCGCGACTATTGTCCAGCTTTCCGCCTGGCGTGGTCGCATTGGAACTATTGAATGAGCCGGCTGCCTATCCACCAAGGTCGGGAGTATGGGATGCCATTCAAATCCAGGCCCATACAGAGGTGAGGAGGGTGTCCAGTTTAATCCCGATCATAGTGACTGGATCAATGGGTGGCGGGGTGGAGGGACTTTTGAATCTAGACCCTGGTCCATATCGGGGTTCGAACGCACTTTTTAGCTTTCATTACTACGATCCTATGATCTTCACCCATCAAGCCACCTCCGCTGGACGTCGCTATTTCACAAATGTCACTTGGCCTCCGAGGCGGAATGACTTTGCCAAAGCTGTTGAAGGGACAACGAGCGCGGTGCTTAGGGACGGGAATATTGGCGCGGTGGATGCGCGTAGAGCGGTCGTTAGAACCACCAGCGAGCTGCGACAGTACTATTTCACGCAGGAAGGCGAAGAAACGATCCGCTCCGATTTCGGACGCGTCGAAAGCTGGGCGAATAAGCACGGGCTGGCGCTGGACCGGATCTTCCTGGGGGAGTTCGGGGTGAACCGTTCGGTTGGAGCGGGGGCGGGGGCTCCTGCCCCGGACGCGGAAAGGTGGTTGAGGAGTGTGCGTTTGGCGGCAGAGCAACGCAGCTTCGCTTGGGCGCTATGGTGCTATTCCGGTCCAGTCAGAATGACTCTCACGAATGAATGGCCTGCTGAGACAATGGATCCGGGCGTGCTACGGTCACTTGGGATGCGGGTGCCGTCGCTGAATGCCAAGAATTAGAGTGTGGTCGCGGCGGGGTGAAAATTTGAGTGTCCTCGCCGTTACGGAATGGAAACGACCCGTATCGTAGCTTTCAGTCCTCGGGCTTCGAATCGTAGCTGGCTCAATGGCCGCGTAAATTATTCGACATAACGTGATGGGTCTCCGAATTGAAACTTAGAGCTGATTTGAGCCCCAACTACGTAATCCTTGTGGTTGCTATATTGGTTAGGTTGTTTGTCCCGGCAAATTTTCTGGACCTATTCTATAGCTACGATCTAAGCGGGGGGGGGGTATTGATCAAGATTCACCCCGGAACGTACCTATTGGGGTGCGCTGCTTTGTTCGCCACGCCGCTACCGCATGCTCTTGGCCAGAAACCGTTGGTGGCGAGCGCAACAATCCTATTCGGAACGTCAGCAATTTGTGGTCTCTGGGCCCTCGCAGGCGGAAAAACGCTTGCGGTCGGGTTTTTGCTTGACGCTGAGATTGCCGCAGCCCTCGGGCTGTTTGCGTTGAGTCGACTTACAGCTAGACAGCGCAAACGACTATTTTCGGTCTTGCTCCTATCTATGATGATCAACGCAGGAATATTGCTTATCGAGTTCGTTACACACACGCCGTTCGTAGCTCGTCGTAATCTTCTTAGAGACCCGAGGCCATTTGGCATCCTGAATCACCCGCTGGTCAATGGCCTCTATTATGCTTCCCTGGTGCCATTGGTATTTCTGTTGAACCGTCCATTGCTTGAGCGCATGGCAATCGCCGGCATCTTTGCCGCAGCCACTTTCGTCTCTGGGGCGCGATTTGCGTCATTGTTTGTACTGGCTGGGCTGGCCGCCGCCTATATCGCCGCCGCCCAACGGGAACAGATCCGTCAAGCGCGCGCCGGTGAAGCGGTCAATTTCCAGATTATCCTAGGCCTAATTGTGTTGCCGATCTTTCTTATCATTGGCGCATCAAGCGGCTTAGCCTACCGATTTTCCAGCTCGATCTATGACGTGAGCGCCAAAACACGCGTAGATAATTTCGTAATTCTCAAGTACATAGACACAAAGTCGTTCCTAATTGGCGCAGGAAACGAACTTCTGACTAGCTATGCGAATTCTGTCCTAAACCAGCTCGTTGAAAACCCTTTCGTATTCCTAATTTTTATGTTCGGGGCGATCATCGGCGGGATTTTTTTGGCCGGTGTACTTTGGTCGATGTATGTGATCCTACGAACCCGTCCTCCATTGGCCTGGATTTCCGCGACAGTATTTGTGCTTGTTGGGCTGTCGAATAACGCCCTCGTTTCGAAGACGCCCGTACTCCTATACTTTATGACCATCCTTGTTACCGCACCGGGAGCCAGCTCCAGTTTAGAAGCGCCGCCAGCCTCGCGTTCGGTTAGGAGTCGGTCCGGGGCGTTTCGTTCTGCTGGCTTCGCGCAGCGATTAAACTCCGGTAGCTCGCCTCGAGCACGGTGAGGGCCTTGTGGGCAGTGTAGTTATGAACGATGATATCCACTGCCTCGGATGACAACCTGGAACGCAACTCTTTGTCCGTGGCAATTCGATGGGCAGCGTCTGCCAAAGCGCGTCGATCTGCTACCGGCACGGTGATTGCGCCCCCATCCCTCACAATTTCCGGAATAGCCCCGACGGGGGTGACGATGGCAGGGGTGCCCACGGCCATTGCTTCGATCAGCGAATTGGGAAATCCCTCACCATAGGAGGGGAGCAGTAATGCTGTCGCGCACCGCATTCTCTCAAATATTGCCTCATGCTCGAGAAACCCTTCAACGGCTAGGATGTTGCTCAAAGCCAGCTCAGCAACCCGATCCTGAAGAATTTGCGGCATTGCGACGAGCTGAAACCGAGCAGGAGATCCTTCAGCCGCGAGAATAGTTGCCGCACCAATCACGTCTTCAATGCCCTTTCTACGAGCATCGGTCCCCGCGATAAATAGAAATACCGGTGGTTCCGTTGGTGTTGCAAACGGCGGCAACTGGGTTGGTTGCTGCACCCAATTAGGGACGATTATAATCCGTCCCCTCCGGCCTGCGGCGACTATGTAGTCCTGTGAGAGTGCGGATTGTGCGATCACTATCTGTGGCAAATTCAGCGCCTGGCGGACCATCCAACGTGCGGCTGGCCCTGATTGTCCCACGAAGGCGTCGAATGCGCCCCCGATCCTCATGATTGTGGGTACGCCAAGGGCCCGAGCCATGAGCGCGTATATGCATGCCTCCCAAAATGCCTGGTAGTCGGGTGACTGGATTTGAATAACTTCAATACGCCTCGCCAACACAACGGCTGGAAATTTTAACAGGTGACCTAGGGTTACTAGGATCCCGGATGCAGCGCGCTTGATGCCCCCGCTGAAGATAGCCCGGTAGCCCCAATTGTCGACCGCATTAGGCTTTGGGGGGCGGGATGTAGTAAATCCAATGAACTCAAATTCGTCAGCTAGGTGTGACCTCATCAGATTCAACATAAAGGTCGTCATGCCGCCTTTGGTGGGCGGGAGCGGGCCGACCAGTAGGACGCGAGCCTTGCCCTTGATGCCCTTCATCACGATTCTTGACTGACGGGCCGAGCAACAAACAGAATCATGTTTGTAGAGCGGTTCCGAGGCATGAATTTCGAAAGCGCGGTGTTCAATCGATCAGCACCACCGAAATATTCATGCTCAACACAGACAAATTTCGCCGCCTCAAGGCGCTTGGTAATTTCGTGGACTGTAACGAAATGCTTAACGTGACCGAAATAACGCGGACGCCCTGTCACTCTGTGAAATAATCGAACCAACTTTCGGCTAATGGAAAGCTTGTTCGAAAGGGAAAAGATAAACACACCGTCTGGGCTTATTAATTTCCGAACAAATTGAAACGCCTCGTCGAGATCTTCAAGATATTCGATGACACTCGAGGAAATAACGCAAGATGCCGGCGGATGATCCTCGCCAGGTGTAAACGGTAAAAGCTGCTGCTCGAATGTAACGTTGGACACCCCGGCAGTCTCAATTGTACGCTTCGCGACTTCCAGCATGCCGGCGGACCCATCGATAGCGATGACTTTGTCCGCCCGCTTGGCCACTTCGCACGTCAAAACTGCAGGGCCGCAACCCAAATCATATGCCAGCACCGCGTGCGAAACGTATCTTGCTAAATACGTCCGCCAAATCACGATCCGGTCGAGGCGATTGGGATCCTCTCTGTAGGAGGCGCCAAATTCATCGGCAATACTGGTATGGAACGCGACAGCGCCGATTTCGGGATTGTCGTTGGATTGGCTTTGCGCCATTTCGATGCCCTCTGTTACCAGCACAAACCTTGGTACGACCCTCCGGACCGTAAGCCCAGATTTACGCGCACTAGGTCGATGATGTGCTTTCCACTGGCGCCCTCAGAGGTGAGAACGGCTTCGCCGAGTTGCCTGTGTGCCAATATGACTGTGTCGCTTGAGGCAAGCACCTCATCGAGGCTTTCTCGCAGCATGCCTGCGATGTGCGGCAGATGATGGTTTACATAGTCCAAGTTTGCACCGGTCAATTTTGAGAGTCGTATATTCGGATCAAATATTGTAATGGAGTATCCTTTACCGAGAAGTCGTTCCGCCAGTATGACTTGAGGGCTTTCGCGAAGATCATCTGTGTCGGGCTTGAAGCTGAGCCCGATGATCCCAATCTTCCGATTTTCTGACTCGGTCACAATTTTAAACGCACGTTCCATCTGGACTGTATTGGCGTGATAAATTCCATCAAGTAATGGCGTATCAACTTCCAATTCCCGCGCCCGAAAACGTAGCGCTCTCAGGTCCTTCGGGAGACAGGAGCCGCCGAAAGCGAAACCCGGCTTCAGATACGCCGAAGAAATGTTAAGTCTAGTATCTGCGCAAAGAATTTCCATTGCCTTATGTCCATCGACATTCAGCGCTGAGCAAATATTGCCAACTTCGTTGGCGAAACTAATTTTGAGTGCGTGCCACGCATTATTGAAATACTTGATGGTCTCAGCCATGTCGAGATCAACTTCAGATGGCGTAATCGGAAGTGCGGGTTGCAGCATTTTCATGCTCGAGAGCGTTTGGGCATCCAAAGCGCCAAATACAGTCGCTCCGGGGTTGTCGTAATCGAGTATTGCGCTGCCTTCTCTTAGGAATTCGGGATAGTAGCCAACGCCAAAATCAGTTCCGGCAGTCTTTCCTGAGTGCCGCTCGAGCGCGGGCACTACAGCTCCAGTCATAGTGCCGGGAAGCATTGTTGATCGAAATATAACGGTGTGGCGGCCATTCTTCGAGGCGATTACACTGCCAATCTGCTCACTAACACGCATAAGGTGGGTAACATCCAACGAGCCGTTGCTGTTTGATGGTGTGCCCACACAAATCAGAGATAGTTCGGTTTCGTGAATGGCTCGTTCAATATCGGATGTTGCGGTAAGGTTTCCAAGCTGAAAGTGGCGCGAAATTAGATCTTCTAGCCCGTGTTCAACAATCGGCGAGCGTCCCTGTTGTATGGCATCAATCTTCACCGGATTAACGTCCACAGCGACGACGTGGTGCCCATCCCGTGCTAGGCACGCGGCTGAAACGGCTCCAACATAACCAATGCCGAAGACACTTACTCTCATAGGAACGTACCTCGGAAAAATTTTATCCTGACGACAAGTGAGGATTATAGCGGAAATAATTTACGCATTAATACTGCCTGAATGGCAAAATAGCAGCCAGGCCCGTCCTGAATGTCGGCGAGCGTTGATTGGCAGAATGCTCAAATTCGGCGTGTCGGACCCGCCTAGTTTGGGGACGGTGCAGCGTTGGGTTGGCTCTTGCATGTTGTGCGCCCCAGGAAATTGCTTAAAGTTCTCAATGTGCTGGCAAATTATGAGGCGGGCCCGAGTTCTGTGAATATTTTGGTCTATATCCCACAATTCACGGCCGGCGGCGCCGAGTTGATGATGACGCAGATCGCGGGCGCATTGATGGCGCGGGGCCATGGGGTCGCGATTGTGGTGGACCAAACCGGTCCAGATCGAGACCTATTTGATGTGCGAGTGCCAGTTGAGGTGATCGGGCGTGTGGGGGTAGTTCGAGCGGCCTGGGCACTATCCAGGATCGCGCGACGGCGAGGGGCTCAGGTCGTGATCTCGGCCCTGCCTGTGGCAAATCTAGTTGCCGATCTGATGCTCCTGGTGAGCGGCAGACGCGTCAAGGTTATCAATACGTGGCATGGATATTTCGGTTCGATCCGCGGAGTTAGAAGCAGATTTGCTCAATCGATAGTGGCGATCCTGTCTCGGATATCGCATGCAAATGTCTCCGTGTCGGCTGATTTGTTGAAATCACTGAGATGTGCTGGTGCTTCGAGTTCGAAATTTGTTGTGATATACAATGGCGTTCATATCCAGAATGCAGGTCAGTCTCCTGTCCATGGGCGTCGTTTTATATTTAGCGCGGGAAGTTTAACTCGGCATAAGAACCATCGTTTGCTTATCGAGGCTTTTGCGCGGCTGGGAGATGCTTATGATGGGGATCTTCTGATCGCGGGACAGGGCCCGGAGCTTGATGCGCTGAGGGCCCTCTCTGAATCGCTGGACATAGCCGACCGGGTGCACTTAGTTGGCTTCCAATCAGATATCATGACGTACATGGAGCAGGCTGACATCTTCGTGTTGCCATCAGATGTGGAGTCATTTGGCATTGTGCTGGTCCAAGCTATGGCTGCCGGAGTTCCGGTGATTTCAACTGATGCTGGCGGAACCCGAGAGGTCTTAGGAGATGGCGAGTTTGGGACCCTCATCCCAGTAGGAGATGTTGCAGCGCTAGCTGACGCAATTTTGAGAGTATTGTCGGAGCCCATGCCTGATAAGGGGCGGTTACGGGAACGGGCGGAGTATTTCTCGATAGAGAGGGTGGCGGCTGAATACGAGGCACTCTGTCGTGGGTTGGTAGCTGCTGTGGTAGGGCATTCCTAAATTGGACAAGGGACCAGTCTTCCGACGAGTATTAGTTCTCGGAGGCGAAGCAAGGTCGACCTTGTCGATCGTTCGATCGCTCGGGCGTGCAGGAATAGAGGTCGATTTGGCTTGGTGCGAGAAGGGGGCTATCCCTGCGTCGTCTCGCTACGTGGCCAAGTGGGTTGATTTGCCGCTACCGTTACATCGGGTTGACTGGTGTGACTTCCTTGAGACTCATCTGCGCGAAACCAGTTACGATCTGGTGATCCCCTCTGGTGACCTTGAACTTCTTCCGTTGATGCTTCGACGTGTCCGCCTGGAGCGGGTCGCCCGGTTGGCCATTCCGTCCGATGAATCCTTCAGGATTGCGAACGACAAACAGTTGAGTGCGGAGCTTGCGGGGAACCTCGGAATTTCCGTTCCCCCCTGGATTAGGCTGCTTAAGCAGGATGATTACATCCCGGGGGGGGTTCCGATTCCGTGCGTCTTGAAGCCGGCGTCCTCATTCCAGCTTGGAGGATCGGTGACTACGAGGCGTTCAGTTCGGCATGCGTTTAGCGTTGAGGAGGCGGACGCCTTTGCAAAGGAGATGCTCTCGGACGGACCGATCGCGGTTCAATCATATTTCTCCGGGCGTGGTGTAGGTCTGGAAGTCTTGTGCCGTGATGGCGCGATCTTGGTGGCTTTTCAGCACGAGAGGCTTCACGAGGCCCCCCATGGCAGCGGTTCTAGTTACCGACGAAGCGTCAAAATTCAGCCGGAATTGCGGGATGCTGCTTCGAAAATTTCAGCCGCTCTCAATTATTCTGGTGTGATGATGGTGGAATTTAAGCAACGCTCGAAAGATGAATGGATATTCGTAGAAATTAATGCGCGTTTTTGGGGGTCGTTGCCATTGGCGCTTGTTTCGGGCGCTGATTTCCCGCGGTACCTTTACGAAATGCAAGTTAATAATGTTTCGTCATTCGACGAAAGCTATGATGTAGGGCGGACGGCCCGAAACTTATTGCAAGATATTAGGTGGTTTCGAGAAAACTGGAAGGCAGATCGCAATAACAGTTACCTCGTAAAGATAGGCCGATTGAGAAGTATTTTCCAATTTCTACCTCTGATTTTCGGGCGTGACGCCGTCGACACATTTGTGAGGGATGATTGGCGGCCAGGTATGCGTGAAATTGCCAACTTGGCTTTGATGAAATTGGAAAAATTTCGCCCCATCCCGCCAAAGTCGAGAAGTTTGGGACTTCCGCGACCCAGCTCAATTTTGTTTTTGTGCAAGGGCAATATCTGCAGGAGCCCGTTCGCAGCCGCGGCGATGAAAGCGCTCTCCCCGGAACTACAAGTTGTCTCGGCGGGTACATTCCCAGTCGGTGGTCGATGTGCTCCAGATGACGCCGTGCTTGCTGCGGGGCGTTTCGGTTTAGGGCTAGATATGGAGTTGCATCGATCCCAGGTCGTTTCAGCTGAGTTGTTGGGACGCGCAGATCGGATCGTTGTTTTCGATCCCGAACAGATGGCTTGGCTAAGGGTGAATCACCCAGAGGCGCTTCCAAAGACGTCCTACTTAGACGGCATTATTGCCGATCCTTACGGGGGGGGCGAGGCGGAATTCCAAAGCTGCTATCAGCGGATCTATGAACTTCTGACTAAATATCAAGCACTTGGAGCGAAGCTCTAGTTCGTCCTGGAGGTGACCTCTGACTTTGACTTCCCCTGAGATGTCATTCAGCGGGGACTAGAGTCTCGGCTATTGTTACCCCTTTCCTCGCGGTAGATGCGGTTCTTCCCTTAAGCCTACCCCTCGCGCCGCAGCAGCACGAACAGCCGCCGGCAGCCAAGCCGCCGGCGCTCCGCAGCCAGGCTGGGAAGACGCTCTCGCAGGTCGGTGTCCGGTGGACGCCGAGACTGATAGCGAAACATGTTGCGGTCCGCTTGGACGACTGCGCGGGCCCGCCGCTGGCTGATCACCAGAACAGCCTGGAGATGCGCCACGCCCTCGCGATGAGCCGCGGGCCCTACCATTTCTTGAAAGCAACTCCTGCAAGGCGGCCTTGTCGAACATGGCGTCCGCCAACAGCTGCTTCAGCTTGGCGTTCTCATCCTCCAGTGTTCGCAGGCGCTGCGCCTCTGACACGCTCATCCCGCCGAACTTGGCCTTCCAGGCGTAGTTCGTGCCCTCCGACACGCCGTGCTTGCGGGCCAACTCACCCGCCTTCGCTCAAGCCTCGTTCTCCCGAAGGATCCCGATGATCCGCTCCTCGGTAAATCTCGCTCGCTTCATGTCCGTCCTATCAGGGGACGGACTCTCGCTCCAACTGGAGGAACTTCTCAGGGGCAGGTCAGATCGTTGAAGGACTCCGCAAAGCCATTCTGCGTGGGCTTGCTCTGCGCGATGTAAAGCCAGACAACTTGATGATCCTCGGCCCAGGCTGGAGTATTCCGCGACCTGACTGAGTCGTTTGGGATTCCCAAGGTGCGTGGGTTCTGATTCAAGATCCGCGCTGGTGATGGAGGCCGGCACAGCTGAGCAAGGCGCTGTCGGTTGGTCTTCGAGAAGGCGTTCTGGCGGCCATTGCGGGGGGGCTGTCGTGTCGAGGCACCGCGGTGCAGTTTGGGGTGAGCGCGGCGAGCGAGATCTGCTGGCGCGGTATGTCCTTAAAGGCCGGCGACGTGCGGCCAGGGGCGCTTGGCGGTGACCGGCGTTCTGGCCTGATCAAGAAACACGCCGATCTAGACTAAGTAGCGGCCCCCAGCTGCAGCGCGAGCTTGCAGAAATTTGAGATGACTTGGGTGGAAATTATTTGGTTTCCGGTGTTGTAGTTCGAAGATTTAAAACAAGCGATTAGCTTACGTAGTATTTCTTGTACTCAGCGTAATAGTATCCAGGATCGCCATAACCATACTTTGATTGTTGCTTCATGTCCATCTGGGTCAGAGCTACGCCGCCGAGATGCGCACCAGTTCCCGCCAGAAGCCTGAAGGCTGCCTCAACTGCATGTTGAGGCGTCTTTCGCCAACGGGCTAGAAACACAACCACGTCCGCCTTGGGGGCTAGGACGCGGGTATCGGCGATTGGCAGGAGCGGGGCGGTGTCAAGAATCACGAGGTCGTACCGATCGCGCAGTTCAGTGATTAGCCGGTCCATCGCCGCAGTTCCGAAGACGTCTTTGGGGGTAAATCCAGTTTTGGCCAGTGGTAGGATGGCCGCGCCGCTCACCTCATCAGAAGTAATGGCCTGGTCGACCGTTGCTTCGCCACTGAGCACCTCCAAGAGCCCGATTGTGGGCTCCGCCTGCAGCAGGCGATTAACTGTCCGGCGACGAAGATCGCAGTCTACGATGATGGTCTTCAGGCCCTGTATGGCAGAAGAGCGAGCGAGGCAGACTGAAGTTGTGGTTTTGCCTTCGCCTGGCAGAGCGGAGGTGATTGCGACGACGCGGACCGGTTCGCCGAGGCGGGAGTAGGAGATCGACGCGCGCAAGCTGCGGAACGACTCTGCAAAGCTCGATAGTGGCTTCGACACAATGTAGTCGATCGGGGCGATAGACCGCTCTTCCGCAACGGAGTTGAGAAGGGGAATTGCGCCGAGGTAGGCCGCGTCGAGGCGGCGCTCCACATCTTCCGCCGTCGCGAGGCCAGCGTCGAGGAGTTCAGCGATAACTACAGCAGCAATACCGGCACCCACGGCGAGCAGGAGCCCCAGGGCCAAGTTCAGCGACACGTTCGGCGCCGACTGCCGCACCGGGATCTTGGCCTTGGAGACGACGCGCGCATCAGATTGCTCGATGCCCTGCTGTGTGCTCGTCTCCTTGAAGCGGTTCAAATAGCTTTCATAGAGCGTGCGGGAGGCTTCCGCGTTGCGCTCAAGTTCGTTAAGGCGGACAAGAGCACGGTTGTTTGTGGCGAGGGTGCCGCGGGCGCCGCCCAGGCTGCCGGAGATGGCAGAGGCGCGCTGTTGGGAGACCTGGGCTTTGGCTTGCAGGTTGGAGACGATGCGCTGAATTTCTTGCTGGATCTGAGCGTCGATGTCGGACAATTGGCGCTTGGCCTTCAGCATTTCCGGGTGGCGATCGCCGTAGCGGCCGGCCAGATCAGCGACCTGACCAGAGACCGTGGCGCGCTGAGCTCGCAGCTGTTGGATGACGGGCGAGTCGAGGGCTTCGCCCACGTCGCCGCCGTTAGACCCTCGCGCGAGTTGGGCTCTGGCGGTGTTGAGCCGCGCATTATCCTCGGCGACCTGGGCCCGGGCTTGAGCCAGCGACTGGTTGTAGCTGGAGATCTCTTGTTCGGTGAGCGAGGTGCCCGCGGCGCTCAGGAGGTTGTTGGCTATCTTGTACTGCTGCACCGCGGCCTCGTCGGCGAGCACCTGGCCGCGGAGTTCTTCCAGGCGGCTGTTGAGCCACTGACTTGCCTGCTGCGTCGCGTCAAACTTCGCCTCAAGCTGTTCAAGCAGGTATAGTTCTGCGAATTTGTTGGCGATCAGCGCCGACTTCTGCGGGTCACCAGACTGGTAGGAGACGCTGATGACGTAGGTCAGGCCGGAGCGCTTCACCGACAGGCCCTTGAGTACGTTGTCAACGACCTTCTCGTGAGCCCTCTGGGCGGCAAGAGGGCTCAACGCTACTTCTGAGGGGGGCTTGGCTCCAAAGAGGGTCCCGATGGCCCCCGCGGCGGCCTTCAACCCGGTAGGCTTCTGGAGACGGGAATTGAAGTCTGGGTCGGACTCGAGGTTGAGAGCCTTGGTCACCCGCTCAGCGAGCTGCCGGGACTTCAGGACCTCGACTTCGGTATCGACCGTGGCGGAGTCAGCGGGGAGGCCGGAAAGCACTTCCTGAACGTCAGACACCTTCTCCTTCCGCGTGTCGAGCAGGACGTTGGCCGTCGCGGTGTAGCGAGGCGGCGTCTGCAGCGTTACCACGACCACCGACACGAAGACCACGAGCGCGACCGCAGCGAAGAGGCGCAGCCGACGACGGAATGTTGTGAAGAGACGGCGGAGATCCAGCTGACCAGCCGCGCCGGGAAGGGGAGACGCCTGACCACCCTCTGCCAGGGACTCTGCGCCGACGTGGGAGGGGCCGATCTGGTTCATTCGCCTACTACCTCAAGATAAGGGCCAGGCGCCATATGGCGACTGGCCCATTACAAGACCACTAACCGCGGTCATTCAATTTCTGCGCCATCACAGGGATGGCGGAGGAAGCTTAAAACTGCAAAGTCAGACTGGCTGAGACCTTGTTGACTTCATATTCGGCGCCCCGGTCGGCGATGAGGCCTTCGGTATCTCGCTTTTCATAGAAGTAAGCGCCGGTCAGGCCCACGCGACGGTTGATCAAGTAGGTCCCGCGCAGGCCCGCGTTCACGACCTTATCCTTGCGGGTCGAGCCTTGATACTCGTCCTTGCCAGTCCCCACGTTGGCCGAGAGGATGACGTTGCGCAGCAGTTCGTGGTCAACCGAGAGGTCGGCGCGGTTCGCGACGTAAGAGGCGATCTTGTTCGAGGCGCTGTCCTCGATCGCGCGGCTGCCGCTTAGGGTGACCGTCGTGATCTGGGTCGGGAACCATTCGACCTTGGCGCGGGCGCCGAAGCCGTCGACGTCCTTCACCTTGGCGTCCTTGTAGTTCTGTTTCATGTAGCCGACCCCGACTTCGCCGCGGGCGACCGCGCCGAGTTCGAAGTTGGCACCGACATAGGCGTTCACGCCGTCGGAGTCACGGGTCAGGGCGACCACCGGGCGATCTTGGCGATAGTCGCGGCGGTTACCGGTCACTTCCACGAAGAGGGCGGTGTCCGGGCTGACAGCGTAATCCGCGCGGCCGGTCAGAGCCGAGACGGTGCGGTCGCGGTAGTCCTGGTCGATCTGGCCGCTCGCGGCTGTGGCCGTGTCTTCGTAATTGTACTTGGCGACGTTGAAGTTGCCGGCCAGCTTCAGGCGGTTGAACTCGTGCGTGGCGCCCACATAGGCCTTCGTCAGGTCGAAGCTGGTGGGTTCCTTGGCGTTCGCCGGCGCGTTCGGGGAGGTGCGCGGCTCGGTCAAGCGGTCGAAGCTGGCCCCGCCGGTCAGGTTCGTGTCGCGCGACACGTCGATCCGGCCGCGGGCGCCGAGGCCGAAGTCGTCGGTGTTTTCCGAATCGTTCTTGGAATAGCGAGTCAGGTCGCCGCGGGCGTAGACCAGCAGGCTATGGCGGTTCCAGTCAGACGCTAGGCTCAACTCGGGCTGGACGTGCCAGACGGTGTCGCTGATGGTCTTGGTCTTCTGGGCGAAGATGTTGTCGTTGCTCTCGACACCGACCATGAGACGCGGGTAGGCGAGGAAAGATCCCATCCGGACGCCGGCGGCGTCGTAATCTGGGCGGGGTCGCTGCAGAACGGCGATGTTGCGATCGCGCTGAAAATTGCGAGCGGCTGTCCCGGATTCGCCGCCGAGATCAATTGCGGATCCCTGCGCGTGAGCCGCGGAAGCGGCGCCGGTAACAAGCGCGATCGCCGCGGTCGCCATTAGGAAGTTGCGTTCGGTGCTCACTTTTTTATCCCCATCAGCATCGAAATTTTATTCGGAACACATCCCGGCGAGGTCGGAAGGACCCCCAACAGGACGAAGTCACAACGTCAGCGGCTCTTATCCCACGTAGATGCTAGTTGTGTTGTTGGTCGTCTGGTTGTTGTCGCCGGGTTGATTGGTGACGCCTTGATTGAGGGCGTTGTTGCCAAGAGATTGCGTTGACCCCGTCGCGGTCGACGCCGTGAAGAATGTCACCGTCTGACCATCAGCTGCAGTATTGCTATTCACTGCAGTCTGGATCTGCGTGATGGTCGCGACACTCGTGGCGCCGGGGACATCCTTCGCCCATTCCAGGGCGGTCTTTACGGACGCCTTGCTCAGGCCAGCCTGGGCAGCCAGGTTGAGGAGGCGAACCATTTCATTTTTTGTAGCCGCGCCAGCGAGAGCGGCCGCCAGTTCCTCCGGCGTGTTCACTTGGTCGGCGGTGGTAATCGTGGACGTGTTAGCGACTTTGGTGAGATTGAGGCCGTTGCGCGGGGGGGAGGTCTCCTCATCGCTGGGGCGGGGGGCAGTCCGTTCCCGGTCAGGGCGGGGCGGGCGCGGGACGCCGGGGGGCGCCTGGCGGGTTTGCGCAGACGCGTCACTCGCGAACGCAAAGCCAAGCGACGCCACGGCCGCCGCGATCAGCACCTTTGCGCGAATTTCCTTGGAGGATTTCATGAGGAGGCTCCGATATCCGCAGTTTCGCGCTGCAAGCGCGGTTCTAGCAATGTCCGACTGCTCTTAGTCTATTACGCCAAGTGGCTACGCAAGTCGATTCCCTTCTGGCGCTAAATCTTTCCCGGACCCAGTATTCGATGCTGGATATGTGACCTTGGGATGACAAGAATTTTGGCGACAACGTAGGCCGTGCGCGGCTGAGCCGCAGATCATAGCTTGGCCGTAGGCTGTTGGGCTTGCCGATCGCCGTAGAATTTGGGGAATAACGATACGAGTAACAGTTTTCACCTAACTCCGGTATCTCGAAGTGGCCTGCTTATTCAACAACGACAGTGGAGGAGGGGCGGCTGGGTGACGCGGCGTCGATGTCAAACTTGCGCCCGTTCACTAATGCGGCCGCCGCCTTGGCTCCATTCGGGTTGGCGATGGAGCTAAGGGTCGGGGCCATATTGGCGCGGCGGCTGCCAGCCTTGTAAAAGGCGCCCGCTTCGGCCACCGCCGACTTTCGGATTTCGGTGGGCATGGTGTCCCAAAACTCAAAGACGAACTTGGTCCGCCAGGAGGCGGACGTCGGGTCGTAGGGCGCCAGGTCATAGGATTGGCGAAGTTGCTGCAGGCCTTCTGGCGTCGGCGCGCCGTGCTCCACCGTATCGATGTAGACCAGCCTCAGCCTCGCATCGGTGTTGTAGGCGCTCTGGGCAAGCGCTGAGCGGACGAGAGCCTTTGCCTTGGAGAAATCATGGCTGGCGGCAGTGGCTGCGCGAACGGCGGCTTTGGCCTGTTCATCTTCGGACGTGTCGAAGCGGACGATGAGGGGAGGCTGCCCGGGCTGGCTGGCGCGCGCCAGTTCATGAAGCCCCAGGCCCGCGGAGCTGGCACCAAGCAGTGCGAGGAGGGCCGCTGCCGGGGCAACTAGCTTCCTGGTCATGCGCGGCTTCCCAGGGACAGTCGGTACTGGAGCCCGAGCAGGAAGGACCAGTTCAGGGCGAAGGAATAGGTCTGCAGGTCGAAGTCGCTGATGCCGTGGAACAGGACCAAAGCGTCGGCCGCCAGGAGCGCGAAAAGGAAGCTGGTCATCCGCGAGCGGGCAAGGGTCCGGCGATAAGTGGTGATCAGGATCAGGCCGATGCAGGCGAACATTGGCAGGGCGCCGATGAGGCCGGCTTCTTCCAGCCACTGGATGTAGACGTTGTGGGTCGCGCGGACGGCCCAGAGGTCATCAAAATTCTGGGCGTCCATGACGCTGCGGTTGATGGCGTCAAAGGTGCCGAGGCCGTAGCCCATCAGCGGGGCAGCCTGAAAGGCCTTGAAGTGGATTTCACCCATGTGGGCGCGCACGTCGGCGGTGGCGCCGCCCTCGAGCGCTCGGTTTATCATTACTTCCCCCCCGACAATGACCGCGACCAGCGCAACTGCGCCGCCAATCGCGGCAAGGATCAGGGCCCGACCGACCCTCACCTTGCCGGCGAAGATCTGGAACAGCAGGTAGGCGCCAAAGGCGATCACAGTCGCGATGGCGCCGCCTCGGGATCCGGACATCAGCAGCGCGATCAGGGCGACGGCCAGGGTGGCGGCATAGGGGGCGAGGCGGCTGAGGCGGTCCTTAGAGCTGCTTCGATAGGCGGTGACTAGGGCGCCAACGGCCATTGTCGCCACGAGCCCGAAGAAGCCGCCCGCGGTGTTCGGGGCCAGGAAATTGGCTTCCAGCCGGTTGGTGCTGTGACCGTTGCCGCCAGAGGCGTGGGTGATGATCGCCCAGAGGCCGAATAGGCCGCCGGCAAGAACAAAGGTGTTTAAGGTGGTCCGGGCGCGAGCGTCACCCGCCCCCATGATCCCGCCCAGAGCAAAGATCGCCGCGAGACCCAGTAGTTTGATGATCTCGATGATCGTGGCCGTGCGGTTGATCGTGACGGAGCCTGGCGACATGCCGATGTACGACCAAACCGGCGCCGGACCGCCGGGACCGAAAGGCGTAAGCGACAGGAGGGCGGCGGCGACCACGACTAGGAAGCAGACGCTCGGCCAGAGGACGCCGCGCATGCCGTTCAACTCGGCGCGGCGTGCTGGGAGGGCGAGAACGCCCAATAGGACCAGGCAAACGGCCAGGCTCAGGAACAGGCTGCTTTGGTAAGTTAGGCCCGCATAGTTCAGATGCGCCCCATAGATCAGGGCGCTGCAGAGTAGCGCGAGACCCCAGCCTTCAGGCGGCCGCCAAGTCGTCGCGGCGACGTCGCCGCGCTGAGATCGTCCTGTTGTCGTCGCCATACGCCTGGGTCCCAGCTACTTCGGGACCGATCAAGCGGATTAGAGCGCGATGATCAAGCTCTCGCGGCCATTAGACTTGGCCTGCTGCACACCATTGGCCGGATCCGCGACCATCACCCAATGGTCGCGGGCCCCGGCGACCTGCCGTTCGAGCCATCGATAGCCGGACTGCCGCCAGGGGACGATCCAGGGGCTGAGGCTGTCCAGGACGTAGTCGCCGCGATCGGTCGAGAGCACCAGAACGGCGTGCCGTTCGCCCCGGGGCGTGAGGACGACCGCCAAGGACAGCGCAGAGCGTGGGACGCCAGCCTTGATCAGGGCGTGGCGCTTTTCCAGCGCGTAATCCTCGCAGTCGCCGTAGCGCACGCCGGCTTCAATCGGGAGGCTCCAGTCCTCCTCGACGCCATAGGTCTGCCAGTCGGTCTGACGGATGATCGCCCGGTTCACCTGGGCGTTCGTCGCCGCCACCAGCTTCCAGACCTTTGGCGTGAGCGCGATCGGGCCGGCCGCCAGCAGGGGCGCGCCTGTGCGCGTCACGAGGCCAGCTTTGCGCAAGGCGCCGACCGCCGTCATGGTCTCCGAGATGTCGATGCGCGCGCTCGTACCGCTTCCAGGGGCCGCCGGCGCGGGGGACGTTTCGACCGCAGGTGTGAGCGTGACGATCTGCGCGTAGCTCACGGTGATCCTGTCGGGGATCAGCCTGAGCGGGCGCTTGTGCAGCCAGCTGCTGACCGGCGCGTCATCTTGAGCGACCGGTGCTGGATCTGAGATCGCCGGCGCGCCAGAGCCAATGGAACTGGTCGCGCCCTGGACCTGAGCGATGATCTCAGCGATGCGGTCGGGTGTCTCATTATATGTCGCCTCGGCGGGGAGTGCGGGCGCACACTCCTTCGGGAGCTTCCGACAGAAGTCTACGAAGCCTTGCGGCGCATAGGTCGCCGGCCCCAACGGCATGGGCGTGGACGGCCCAGGCATCCCGGCCAGAGCCAAGCTTGGCGCAGACAGGCTCAGCAGAAGCGCAGGCTTGAATAGCGCAGAACGAGTAGACACCCCGGATCACCTTTCTGGTGTTGTTGGGGTATTTCTACGCTTAGGCTATTTATAAACGTTGTAGCGACGTAGTTTATTGAATGCGAATTGATAGAGTTTATCAAGAGTTGATATTAATTGCGCGTTTACGCGCAGTTCATGTTTGGTTAAGCAAAATTGTCATGGATGATTTTCTGCGGAACATGGCTATGGCGGCGCCCAGGGGGCGACTTGGCCGAGTTCTTGCTATTCCGTGTTGCAGCGCAATGCGCTAGATGATGTCTTGAGGGATGCCCCGGTGTCGGAGCGAGTAAACAGATGACGAAGTGGTTTGGTCTGCTGGCGGGCGTAGTGCTGTCGGCGCTTTTCTTTGTGACGCCCGCCGCAAGCTTGGCTCAGGTGCAACCGACGGGCGGCCGCGTCATTCCCGAGTATCATCTGGGCGCCGGCGACAAGGTGCGGATCATCACCTATGGCGAGGAATCGCTGAGTGGTGAGTTCTTTGTCAGCGGTTCGGGCAAGATCGCGGTCCCCTTGGTGGGCGAACTGCCTGCTACGGGCCTGACGGCTCGGGAGTTCGCTAGCAGCGTCGAGGGCGCCCTGCGGGACGGTGACTTTCTGAAGGAACCGAAGGTGAGCATCGAGGTGCTCAACTATCGCCCCTTCTACATCCTTGGCGAGGTCGAGAAGCCGGGAACCTATCCTTATACTTCCGACCTCAATGTCATGAACGCCGTGGCCACGGCCGGTGGGTTCACCTATCGGGCGAACCAGAAGAAGGTCTTCATCAAGCGTCAGGACAGTGACAAGGAAGAAGAATTCGCCATCGACCCGACCACGAAGGTCGCGCCAGGCGACACGATCCGCATCGCTGAGCGCTTGTTCTAGTCCGGATGAGTATGTGCGCCTGGGGAAGGTGCTGGGCCTTAAGCGATGAAATGGCGACCGTCCTGGTCTTCGCTAGCGCTAGCAATGTGGCGGCGCCAGCGAGGTGTGCAATGTTGGCACAAGGACTGGAACCACTGCAAAGGAAGTCGTTGCGGCCATCCAGGGTGTGGCAGGTGCGCCGTTTGAGGCATCTTCAGCGCCTCGGCGAGCCGCAGATGCGCCGGTATTGGTCGCCGACACCTCAAAGGCGCGTCTGGTGTTTGGATGGCAGCTGGCGGTTCGACTGCGCGATATCGTCGAGACGGCATCGAAATGGCACCACGCCGAGCGCCAAATGCATGCTGAGGATTGAAGCGCAGTGACCGTTGTTCCTGTGATCATGTGCGGTGGGTCCGGCACGAGGCTTTGGCCGGCGTCCAAGCCTGAGCGACCGAAGCAGTTTGTGCCGCTTACGGGCGATCTATCGAGCTTTCAGGAAACTGTGCAGCGGGTGACGGGCCTTGCGAATGCTGTGCGCCCTCTTGTCGTCGCCGGCATCGCGCATGGTGCTGCGATCCGGCGACAGCTCGCCGAGATCGGCGCTGAGGCAGACGTCCTGCTTGAGCCGGAGCCGCGGGACTCAGCCGCCGCCATGGCCGCTGCCGCAGTCTGGATTGAGGCGAAGTATCCTGACGCTGTCGCCGTCGTCGTCTCGGCGGACCACCACGTCCCAGATGCAGTAGCCTTTCGTGCAGCTGCGGACCGCGCAGCCGGCGGTGCGCGGGAAGGACGGATCGTCACGTTGGGAGTGCGCCCGTCGTCACCCTCGAGCGCCTATGGATACCTACGGCCGGCAGGCGGGGAGGGTGTGCAGGAGCTTGTCCAGTTCGTGGAAAAGCCAGACGCTGCGACCGCGGCCCGGTATATTGAACAAGGCTATCTCTGGAACAGCGGCAACTTCGTTGTGGCCGCGAATGTCTTGATCGACGAACTTGCTGCGCATGCGCCTGCGGTCTTAGAGGCCGCTCGTGCCGGGATCGCCGCGACAAATGCTCAAGGTGTTCTCGGCGACAGCTTCCGAGGCGCACCGAAGATCTCCATCGACTATGCGGTCATGGAAAGGACCGCCCGCGCTTCAGTCCTGCCTGTGGATTTCGAGTGGTCCGATGTGGGAGCCTGGGATGCGGTCCTTGACGCGTCATCCAGGGATCTCGAGGGCAACTCAGCTTCAGGCGATGTCATTCTTCTGGATTCCGTGAACACTTATGTACGAGCACCTGCGGGTTTGCGGGTCGCTGCCGTCGGTGTCGCTGACATCGCCATTGTCTCGGACGGTGAGGCGCTTCTCGTTTGTGATCTCGCGCGTAGTCAAGTCGTGAAGCAGGCTGCGGAACTGTCGAAGGCGCGCGGCCCGGTTCGGCGCAATTTCGCAGATCTTGCCGAGGCCTGGGCCTGGTATGAGCGCTGGCTCAAGACCTCAGCTTTGCCCCTTTGGTGGAGTGTCGGAGTTGATCACGACCGAGGCGGCTTCGTTGAGGCTCTGAACGTTGAGGGAGAGCCAAGACCCGCGCCCCGTCGTGGCCGTGTCCAGGGGCGGCAGGTTTATGTCTTTACGACAGCAGGGGCGTTGGGCTGGTCAGGCCCCTGGCGGAAGGCTGCTGTTGGTGGGCTTCACTACGCGTTGACGCACTTCAGGCGGGCTGACGGCCTGTTCCGTACATTGGTCTCCCCAGAGGGCGCACCGCTGGACGATGCGGCGACCGTCTATGATCAGGCTTTCGGTCTGCTTGCCCTGGCTTCACTTGAGAGGGCTGGCGGCGTCGAGGGGCTGGATCTTGTACGTGAGGCGGCTAGCATCCTGAATGCGCTCCAGGAGCGACGATCGAACCTCGCCGGCTTCGTCGAAGTGGGCAATAATCCTTATCAGTCAAACTGCCACATGCACCTGTTCGAGGCGGCCTTGGCCTGGATCGAAGCTGGGCAAGAAAGCTGGTTCGGGCTCGCTGATGAGCTCGGCCAGATGGCGTTGGATCGGTTCATCGACCCTGTTGGCGGCTTTGTCCGCGAGTTTTTCGACCCAAACTGGAGTCCGGCGGCTGGGGATGATGGACGCCTCGTGGAGCCCGGACATCAGTTTGAATGGGCCTGGCTGTTGGCGCGTTGGAGCAAGATCGCGAACCGCGCGGATGCGCGACAAGCAGCCGAGCGTCTGTTCGAATGCGGCAGGCATGGTGTCGACGCCAGAGGTATCGCGTGCAACGCCCTTTGGGATGATCTCACTGTCCGGGATCCTGAGGCGCGGCTTTGGCCTCAGACCGAATACCTCAAGGCGGCCCTGATCCTGGGGCGAAGTGCGGATGCGCTCGCCGCGGCCAATGGGCTTAAGCTCTATCTGGAAACACCTACGGCCGGTGTCTGGTTTGACAAGCTTCGCCCAGACGGCACCTTCGTGGACGAACTCGTACCCGCAAGTTCATTCTACCACGTTATCTGTTCGCTGGCCGAACTCCGCTCAGCTGCCAGCGTGCAACCATAGCGACGACTGGCGCCGGTTTAGAGAGGCTCTAGGGGGCGCCCATTTGAGCCCAGTGCTTTGCCGCCCCCTCAAGAGGAGCATCGACCGAAATAGTCCGGTCGATCAGACTATCCCGCGCCGCAGAAGAACCACCGGCACAGTTCTTATCAATATATCAATGTATGTCATCGGGCTCCTGCGCCGCCGATACAGCATGTCGAGCGCAATGCGCTGGCGGAAGCTCAAATGGCTGCGTCCAGCAATCTGCCAAAGGCAGGTAATCCCCGGCCGCATTGTGCAGTAGCGCGCAAGCCACCGGCCATAGAGGTCCCTTTCGGAGATCATGATCGGGCGCGGACCAACCAAACTCATATCCCCGCGGAGCACGTTGATGAGCTGCGGCAGCTCATCAACACTAGTCTTTCGGATCATCTGCCCGAGCCACGTCACGCGCGGATCCCAAAGGAGTTTCCGGTGGCTTTCCCAATAGCTGCGGAGTTCGGGATTATCTGCAAGGACAGCAGCTAGGCGCGCCTCGGCGTCAACGACCATGCTACGGAACTTGAGGCACTTGAAAGTCCGCCCCCCAAAGCCCACGCGATCTTGTCCAAAGAAGATAGGCCCGCCGTCCTGCACCTTGATCGCCAGCGCCACGCCTATCATCAGGGGCGCGAAAAATATGAGCGCGCCCAGAGACAGCACCACGTCGAGGACGCGCTGAATTCCGAATGGTGCCGACGTCACACGCTCAGGGTTCTTAAGCGGACTTGCAGGTCCCATGGCGTCAAGCATCCGCGCGCCGTTCGTAATGTCGCTCGTGCCAGGAAGGAACACTTGTAAAGCCCCACATCCAACTTCTGCATTCTAGCTGCGAGAGCCGTGCCAGATAGTTTCAGATTTCAGTGACCCATTTCAGGTGGGGTGGGAAGCTCAAATTTTGGGCCACCTTGGGCCGGGTGATCTGAACTGAGGCGTTGATACTTCAAAAAGGCCTGAAAGAGCTGGTGCGTTTCCTGTGTCGTAGCCCTGTCGGAACCCGCTTGCCAGCTGCAGCGACGTTCGAGTGTCTCGCCCTGCCCATTGCGAGAATAGTCAGAAAACGTGGGTCCGACTTGTGGTTCAACATCCGATAACGCTGCGCCCGGGGCGTTCGAGGCGCCGCAGAGGTCGGGGAGGGCGCCGCCAGACTTGGGTTCCCCCACAGCGGGTCTCAGCTTGACTGTGTGGGGGCCGGTAGCTTAGCCATATCTTAATCATACCTGGGGGCTTGAGATGGTCGTGGTCTCGAAATCTACGGCGCGCGGCTTGCGCTCGGCGGCGGTCGCCCTGTTCTCGGTGGCGCTGGTCCTCCCGGCCGGGTCGGCGACCTGGGCCGCGATCGGCGACCAGGCGGCGTCGAGTGCGAACGCCGATGAGGTCGCCGCGGTCGCAGCCAGGCTTGCGGCCGCCACCAGCCGGGCAGAGATCGTTGCGATCCTCGTCGCGTCCAACCTGACCAAGGCGCAGGCGCAAGGCGCCATCGAGCGCGCCAAGTCTTCGTTCGAGCAGAGAGCCAGCGAATTGGGCCTGGCCAATCAGCAAAGCACGCGACGTTCCAGTCCGGCCCTGTTGAAGGCTGAAAGGGCGCAGGAGAAGGCAAGCCTCCAGGTGCGTAGCGCGCGGTCTAGAGTGGACGATTTGGAGTCGAAGATCGCGGTGCTTGAAAGCAACGGGGGCAATGAGGCGAAAATCAGGACGCTCAGAAAGTCGCTAGACAGGGCTGCGGCGGCGCTTGTCACGGCGCAGGAGAATCTGAGCACCGCCAATAGAAACCTCCGGCGCGCCCAGAATGCAGAGCGCCAGTATGCTGCTCAAGATGCGGGGCAATATGGGGCCGAGCTCGCCCAGGTGACGGATCTCGCGGACTACCTCGCCGGCTTGGCGGATCAGGTCAGCGCAAGTTCTGGCGACAGCGACACCCAGGTCGCCTTCGTGAATAATGGCGCGGGCCAGAACCAGGACGGCACGCAGCGCGGCAGTGGCGAGGCGACCGGCTCGATCGCCCAGCCCAACAACAATCTGGCGTCCAACAACGCGGTCACGATCTACGTCAGCTAGGGGCCTCGACCAGGCGGCTGGGTTTGATGGGCGCGAGGCGGGTAGGCTAGGTCTTCGGCCGCAGGGGCCTCGCATTGTCGCGACGTCTGAGCCTTAGGGCGTCGCCGGGAGCTCTGGCTCTAGGGGCCTGCCCGGGGCGGCGGGTTGGCGCGCAGCTGCGCTTTGTTGTGCGTCGTGGCAAGCTCGAGGGCTCAGGTGGTATGGTGCCTGGTCGCCAGTTGGTCTTCTAAGGCCGCGCCGCACGTGTCCGTGTTGGGAGCGCCCGCCTTACGCGAGGCCAGCCGTGGTCGACCTTGGCCGTGACCTAGCTCGCCCCGCCGCCGAATGCGAGCCAGCCTGCCTGGGATCGTCTTGAGTGCACGCCAAGCGTGCGCGGTGACCTCCGCTATGAGGGGGGCGATAAGGCTGCGTGCGACGCAGGTCTATGACGCTCAGATTTCAGCAACTCGCCTATGTCGCGCCTGGTTTTGCCGCCTCATGCGGGAAACCGCTTGATGTTGCGGCGCCCGTCGGATACCGGGCCAATTCAGCAACAGCAACCTGTGTCAGGTGGGGTTTGAGTATGGTCGAGATTAGGTCCAAGGCGCGCGGCTGGCGACTTGCTGCGGCGGCGGTTGTGGCGCTCGGTTTGAGCCTGCCGGCCGGATCACCGACCTGGGCTGACGGCGCCGGATCTGAGCTGTCGCTCTCGCCGGCGGCCCAGATCTTGGCCCAAAAGATCAGCGCCGCGACGACCAAGGAAGAAATCATCGCGCTCTTGGTCGCCAGTCGCCTTTCCAAGGCCGAGGTCCAAGCTGCCATTACTCCGGCGATCAGCGCTTTGCGGGCTGCGCCGCCTGTGGATTACCCCGTGACTGGTGTGGACCCGGACGAATTAGTTCTGATCAATGAGATCGAAGGCTTGATGTACACAGAGCCAGAGTCGCCGAGAATTGGTGAGCTTTCGAGAGCGGTTACAGCGATCCAGGCGAAGAAGTTGGCTGCATACCAAAAGTATCAAGCTGGGGCGGCGTTGCTGACTTTCTTGGAAAAGGTCGACGGCCAACTGGAAGGCAATACCGACGCGAGAAGTTCCGTCGTGACTTTCGTGGATAACACCAAGAAGGAAGACGGCGGCAAGACGAACAGCCAGGCGACCGGCGCGATCAGCAATCCGGCCACCCAGACCCTGGCCCAGGGTGCGACCACGACCATCTATGTGGGCTGAGGTGTCCGCGCGCGGCGTCTGAGGAGGGCCTTGGCGATCAGCGCCGACCGCCGCCGGAGCGTCGTAGGCTCCATCTTCGACATAACGAGGCAGTGGGCCCGGCGTTGTGACGTCCGGGCCCCTTTGCTGTCCCCTAGGTCGGATCCGGGCGCAGGCCCTGGCAAGGACCTCCCGATCCATAGTCCCCCAGGTAGTTGAGGTGACGGTCTGGCGTCGTTCCGGCGCGCCCCTCGGCCCACATAGACCGTTTGGGAGCTCGACCAAGGCCGGTTGGGATTGTTGAGGCCCACGACAAGACCGCCGCCGATGGCGCCTGTGGCCACCCTGCGCGCCTGCGGCATTTCAAGGGCCCCCGTGTTGTGGGCCAGGCGGCTGCGCCGGGGCGCGTGGCCCCGTGGACGACGCCCGGGATCCGGAGCCGCGCCGTTTGCTTTATAGCTTGATCTCGACGGTCTTGGCCGGCGGTGTCGTGCCAAGCGCCAAGCCTTCCAGGATGTCCTTGGCGAGCGCGGCGCCCTTTGGGTTTGAGACCTGCGCCAGGGCTTCGCGCATATTGGCGACCCGGCTGCCGGATTTCAAAAACGCACGGGCTTCATCCACGGCCGATTTCTGCAGGCCCGGCGAGCACTTGTCCCAGCTCTCCAACACATACTTCACCCGCCATCCGGCCATGGTCGGATCATAGGCGGCCAGATCATAGCTCTGCTGAACCAGCCCAAGCCCTTGCGGCGTGATCCGGCCATGTTCCGCCAAATCTATGAAAGCCAAGCGCAAGCGCGCTTCGTTATTGTAGGCGTTCTGCTGCAGCGCCGCCTGCGCCAGGGCGCGCGCGCGGCGAAAGTCGTGGGTGGCGAGCGCTGTGTTGACCTCACGCTTGGCCTGGCCGTCCTCAGCCACATCAAACCTAAAGACGAAGGCCTCGTGAGGCACGGCGTTGGCCCGGTCCAACTCCTGCAAACCCAAAAAGGCGCTGACCGCCCCGACGACCGCGATCGTGGCGGCGCTCAGGGGCAGGGCGGTGGAGCGCCGGGTGAGGTTGCGGCCCAGGCGGGTTAGGTGCTCGATCAAGGCGCCTGAGGGCGACGTCTCTGAGGGCAAGCCGGCGGATCCTTGGTCTCGAAGGGCTGACAACTTGGCGGATCACACCGCCGAAATCTTACTCCAGAGCTTGGCCGTAGGCGAACTGCTGGGCTTTGGCCATGCCGCTGGCCGGTGCAAGCGACCCGATCCGGGGATTCGGGGCAGTGTTGAGCCGCGCGGCGGCGGGCGGAGGTTGTTCTTTTAGGTTTACGCAGAGCCTGCCGGGCGAGCGCGGTGGACCTCTGGTGCGAAGCTACCTACGAACGTGTAAAGTTCACGAGGTCCGTCTTCATGCGTCCTGCCCGTCCCGTCACCCGTCAAGCCCTTCGCGGGGGCGCTGTCGCCGTCACGCTTGCGGCCTTGGTCTCCGGAGCCGTGGACCTGCCGGCCTGGGCGCAGGACTTTAACATTGAGCTGAGCCCGCCGGTGGATCCTGACGCGCCGGCGCTGTCGCCCAGCGAGCAGGCGGCGGTGGCGGCCCTGGCGGCTCAACTCACCGGGGCCACATCCCGCGCCGCGGTGGTCAGCATCCTTCAGAATTCGACGCTGCCAAAGGCTCAGGTTCGCGCTGCGGTGCAGGCGGCGATTGCAGATCGCGGGGCCTTGGGGGCGACCCAGGCCCGGTCAGAGGACATCACCCTTGAAGCTCAAGACGTCACAGTGCGCGTAGAAGACCTCCCTGGGGTCATTCAGAAGGTGCGCCAAGCTGGGGACCTTGTGAAGCTGAATAGGATCCGCGAGGAGGAGGCGGTGATCAAGGTGCTGGTGGAGCGGCGTGAGGGGCTGGCAGGCCAGTTGGAGCAAGCCCGCCAGCAGGGAGATGCCGACGAGGAGGCCCACTTGCAGACCTTGATCGCGGCAGTGAACGCGCGGCTGCAGAGCGCGCTCCAGGCCGTCGCCGAAATTCTCGGCCCGGCTTATGTGGTCAACGTACGCCCGCAGTTGACGCCCCAGCCCGTCGCGGACCCGGTCGCCGAGACCCTCAAGAAGGTCCTTGGACTGATTGATGACAGCACTGGCGGCGGCGACACCCGGCTGACCTTCGTCGATACGCAGGCGCCCAAGACCACGGCGACCGCAGCGATCGGCCAACCCGGCCAGGGCTCGACCCTGGCGCAGAATTCAACGGTGACGATCTACGTGGCCTGACCGCTGCGAGCCGTGGCCTGAAAGGGGCCCCTGGTGGCCCCGGAAGCATGGCTCGATCCCGTGCGGCGCGCTCCAGCGCAAACCCTAGGCGCTGGGAGAGGACGTCTCCAAACCGGAGCGTTGGACTGTCGCCGGCCTCGCTGAACCTGGGAGGCGACAGCAACAGGACTGGGTCGCCAGGGCTCAGCCCCAGCTCCACTGGCGGCTGAAGCCGGGCGGCTCGTCTTGGGCGCGGTCGTCGCCCTCAGATGTTCGATAACGCCTGCCGGCGCCGGTTACCTCAGACTGGCGAGGATCAGCCTTTCGGGCTTCGCACTCGGGTCCTCGACCATGGCCCAGCGCATGGACTGACCGGCGACCTGACGTTGGCGCCACTGGTAGCCGGTCTTGGACCAGGGCAGGATCCACGGCGTCAGGCTGTCGAGCACGAAGTCGCCGCGGTCAGACGAGACGATCAGCACCGTGTGGGCGACGCCCTGCGGGGTGATGGCTACGGCCAGGTTCAGGGCCGAGCGCGGGATGCCGGCGGCGATCAGGGCGTGGCGCTTCTCGAGGGCGAAGTCCTCGCAGTCGCCAGCGCGCAGGCCATCCTCCAGCGGCAGGGCCCACTTCTCTTCCGTGCCATAGACCTCAAGGTCCGACCGCTGGGCCATGGACCGATTGATCTGTTCGTTGATGGCGCTGATGCGCTTCCAGCTGGCCTTGGTCAGTTGCAGCCCATCGCCCACAACGCGCGTGCGGCCGCGGGCGGTTACGTCGCCCTGGGCCTTGAGGGTCTGCAGGTCGGACATCGCCGAGGTTAGTCCAATGCGCACCACGGAACCCGACGCAGCCGCGGGCGTGGCGCGGGTCTCGAACGCCCAGGGCTCCAGCGTGATCGTGATCGGCCGCATTGGCCAGTTGAACTTAAGGTCCGACCGAAAAGCCGTCGGGCGGATGAAGGGCAGGGGCTTGGCCGCGAGCTCGGCCGTGGCGCCAAGATCGGCGCGCACGAGTTCCACGGCGCTGGGCGAGGGGGCCGCAGGCGCCTGATCCGGGGCGGCGCATTCCTCGGGGCGCTGGTGGCAGAACTGGAGATAGCCCAGCGGCGGGATCGCCGCAGCGCCCAGCCGCATGGGGCTCGACTTGCCGGGGGAGCCGGCAACGGCGAGGCCAGGGACCATCAGACCGAGTATGAGGGCGCGCCTAAACAGCGCATTCCTAGAAGACACCCCACTACACCTTTCCGGTTTTGTTGGGTGTATCTGTATCTCCCGGCTATTTATAAACCCTCTAGCGGCGTGGTTTAATGAGCGTGAATTGAAGTGGTTATCTGAAAATTGACATTAATTTCCTGGATACATATCGGAAAGATTTGGTCAATTTTGAAAACCTAAACCTTAACGGCGACAACTGACCCACCCCTGCGGCCTTGCGAAAGGCTTGTCGGCTTCTGGGGGAGCGCTACCGCGAGCTGGCAGCCGCGCCATGTGCGCTGGCCGGGGCCCGCGTTGACATCTGGCCAGCGCGGCCTCACGACTTTGGGGCCTTCCCCACGGCTCGGTGTGTTGAGTTCCAGGGGGAGGCCGCGAGGCCCGGCGACCACCCGCGCGGGCCTCTTCCTTATACAATGTGGCGTGGGCTCCACGCCCAGTTCCCAAGATGTCCGATAACGCCCCGCGTGACCGCGTGACCGCGTGACCGCGTCCCGCCGTGACCGCATCACCGGATGCCGCCCCTAGACCAGCCGGGCCACCACCGCCACCAGTTCCGCCTGTCGCGTCACGCCGACCTTGCCGAAGACGGATTTCAGGTGCTGGCGGACGGTGTGTTCGCTGATCTCCAGGGCCGCGGCGATCCGCTCCAGGGTGGCGCCCTCCACCAGGCGGGCGGCGATCTCGGCCTCGCGCTCGGTCAGGCCGAACAGGCTCTCGAGGTCGCCCCGGCGCACGCGGTGCGGCTGGTCCAGGTCGGTCAGGGTCAGGAGGGCGGCGGGTCGGAAGATGTCATAGGCGTCATGGCGCGGGGCGAGCGGCGCCGCCCGCAGGACGAGCCCCCGCACACCCTGAGTTCCGCGAAGCCGGATCGGCGCGGGCGGGGCGAGGGGGCTGCGGCGACCCACCGCTGCGGCCAGGAAGGTCTCGACCATCCGGCGTTCCCCGGGCCGGTCCGCCGTCAGCTCCCCCTGTCGAAGCCGAAGGGTGTCCTGGGCGCGCAGCAGGGCCTCGAACCCGACAGAGGCTTCGACGAGACGTCCATCTGCGCTGAGAAAGGCGAAGGCGCGCTCCGTCCCCAGCGCCTCCAGCGTCAGGGCCTCCCCCCTCAGCGAACGCCGGGTGATCGCGCGCGCGGCCGACATGGTGTTGATGAGGTGGGGCGTCAGGGCTGCAAAGACCTTGTGATGCTCCGCCGTCGCCATGCCGTGGGCCTGCGAGAAGTTGGCCGTGAGGAAGCCAACGGCGCCATCCTGGGCCAGGATCTTACCGCCGATGAGATAGTAGTAGGGCGTCCGCGACAGCCAGTCGAAGAACTCGCCATTGGCGGGGTCGTCACGGTCGACGAGTGAGGCGTCGTCGGCGATGGCGCCCAGCCGGAGGGGCACGGCCCGCCGGATGCGCGGATTGATCGCAAAGATCCGGTCCTCATAAAGGCGCGCCAGGTCGCCATCCAGTTGGGCGGTGTTGTCGATCACGGCCTCGCCTGAGGTCAGGTCGGACAGTTCCAGGGCGCAGCCCACTGCGCCGAGGGCGTCAGCCAGCTTCGACATCGCCGGGCGCCATTGGGACGGATCCAGGGCGGCGCTGGAAAAGGCCTGCGTGAGTTCGGCGAAAGCCGCCTCGTCCATGGCCATGACCCAACGCTCCCCGACCGTCACTGTGGGGACGCAACCAAGCGCCCCCAGGTCGAGCCTTACCAGCAATAGCTGTGTGTTGCGCGCCTTGAGCGATGCGACGCTGCAACCTGGACCCGTCTGCCTAAGGATGGGGCCCAATGAGCAGCCACCCGTGGTCTCTGACCGACGGGGAGGCCCGCGCCTTTGTCAGCGGCGTCCATGTCCTGGGGCGCGCCCATGCGCGCGCTAGTTTGGCAGGGTCCACTTAATGGAGCCCTCGAACTCACCCACCGTGGGTTTGCCCCGCGCGTCGGTGGCCGGATTGAACTGGGCCCGGGCCATCAGGGCGTCGCAGGTCGCCGACTCCAGGTCCGCCGCACCCTCCGGGCCATCGGCCTGGCAGCCACGGACCTTGCCGCCGGCGTCGATGGTGAGGATGTATCTCACCTCGCCTTGGCGCTCCGCGCGAAGCGCCGATGCGGGATAGTCGTCCGAGGTGAACCAGGGAAGGGAAGACGCGACGATCGTGGGCGGACCACTGAGGTCGGGCTCCGGCTCCGGTTCGCGCGCCGGGGCGGCGGGTTCTGGCTCGGCCTCGACACCTTGCACCTCAGCGAGGCGCTGCTCGTACATGCAGACATACATGCCCTGCCGGGCCGTTGTGATCTGATCATAGTCCGAAGGCGGTCCGCTGCGCTGGCCCATCTGGCGGCGCCATTCCTTCGCCGATTCCGACAGGTTCTCCGGGTCGTCGATGGAGTTGATGAACTCCAGATTGATGGGGCCGGTGCTCAGCACCTCGGTCACATCCTCGTCGGGGACATTGCCGTCATAGTAGGCGTCGAGCGCGTTGAGGTAGTCCTTCCAGGACCCGGCGCAGTCGCTCACGGTGATGGCGTGACTGGCCTGAGGCGCCGCAGCGACCAACAGGGCCAAGCCGATCGCCGACCAGAGCGATGCGCTGCGTCTCAAGACACCAATTCCAAGCATGCCTGCCTCTACATCCCCTGGGCTCAAGCCGTCCTTAGGCCGGGACCGGGCGGACTTCTTCCCCCATTTGAGGGAGGCGCCCGCGTGGCCGAACCGGAGCCGGGACGCGGTGCGGACATTGCTGAGAGTCTCTTCCCAAGCGCCGCCATTTTGCTGCGAGCCGGTCGCCAAGTCCTGGTCGCCGTCGCCCCGGCGACCGATCCGGGTGGCAAGACTTTGTTGTCCATGCCCTGTGACAACTTGTTAGGTCGCCGGCGCCTAAGCTTTGGCCTAGTTGATGGACAAGCATACGGGCGGGACGGCCATGGGCCTTGCTCAGAAGAAGACGACCGATCTTGGGAGCGAACGCCTAAAGCGCCGGACGCGGCCCCGCGCCGCGCGAGCGCTGGATCCTTCGCATCATAGTCCCGCCGTCGCCTTGCAGGCGCACCTTGAAATGGCCTGGGCCGAGGCGCCCACCGATGAGCTGCGCTGGTCGCCCCGGCGCGCGCTGGCCTTCATGGTGCTGGTCAATGGCGCCTTCTGGATTGGCCTCGGCCTACTGATCAGCCGCCTCTAAGGCGCTCGGGGCGGCTCGGCGTCGCCCTCTCTACGCTCGGAAAGATCCCTGCGCCGCGCCCGACTGGGCGGCGAGCATGGCGCCAGGCTGGAGATGAGCCGTCGTCTGGACGCCTGCTGTCATCTCGGCGGGGGCCTCGACGTTCTCCTCGTCGTCCCACGCCGTCTCCAGGCTCTCCGCTTCATCGGCGCTGGAGGTGGCGGTGGTGTCTTCGGTTTCATCGGAGGCCGTGACCGCTTCGGCGTCTTCCAGCTCTGAGTCGCATTCGCTGTCCGCGGCGCCTTGGAGGTCGCCCGCCTCGTCGACGTCGTCCGTCTCCGAGGCGTTTACCGGATCCAATCCGACCTCGCTGTCCACCGCCTCGTCCTGCGCGGCCGGCTCCGTCGTGTCGGTTGGAGCCTCAATCGCTGTCGCCGTCGGCTGGGCGGGGGCCGCGCCAGGGCTGGTTTCGGGCTGGGTCTGAAGATGGATCAAGGCGCCCAGTGTCGCGCTCGACAGGCCGGGCGCGGCGCGATGCGTCGCGGCCGCACCATGGGACAAGCTGGGCGAGGTATTGGGCAGAGCCGGGGGCGTAGGCGCCGCCGTGCGGCCCGCGCGGCCCAGGGCCAGGAGCTCCAGCATCCGCTGGGCGCTGCTCGCCGCCTCAAGCCGCATGTGGTCGCCCCCCTGAACGGCGCGCTCGGTCTAGAGCGAACCGCGTTCTTTAAAGCGGGGCGGTGCTTAAGGCGGTCTTAATGCGCCTTCAGGGCTCAGCGAGACAGTTTGCTGGTCAGCTGGATGCGGATGGCGTCAGCGATCCACTCGGCCGTGGAGCGCGCGCCTTGCGGGCCGGTGAAGCGCGCAGGGGCCTCTGCGGCCTGGACAATCAGGTCGCGCGGCGGCGCGCCGATCTCGCGCGCATTCCAGACCTGCACGGCCTCGCCAAGCGTCTCCTCGGGCGGGCCGTCCGCCTGGCAGTCCTGGCACTGCACGAAATAGCAGTCGCGGTCCTGGACGACGGTCTTGAGGTCTGTGCTGGCGCAGAAGGGGCAGGGCAGGGGGCGGGGCGGCGCCATGATCTTCGGTTCCTAGGCCGACTGCGGCGGAGCGGAAGGCTCCAGCGTGGCCTGAATGATCTGGAGGATATCCAGATCGGAAGGATAGGTGGTCATGCTATAGCCGCCATCGCTGTCCCGGGCCACGAGGCCCGTGGCCTCCAGGGCGGCCAGTTTGCGCCGGACGGTCTGGCGCGGAATGCCGGTCATCTCGGACAGCGCCGTAGCGGTGAGGTGGGCGCTGAACTGGCCGGCGTCAAACACCTGGTCCTGGCGCTTGTTGATCTCGGCGAGCCCGGCCAGCACGAAGCCGGAGACAATCTGAAACCCCTCGGCGTCGATGCCGTGCAGGCCGCGAAGCTTGACGAAGAAACTGAAGATCCGGGAGGCGAGCTGGAGGCGCACCTGTGGCTCGCTCAGGGTCTTTGCTGAGCCTGTTCCTGCCTGAACGCGCGTTGCGACCACGACCATCCCGCCCCCACGGTAAAGCTTGCGGGTTTGAAACATGTTGGCGCGTGACGTGACCCCCTGAAACTCCTCCAGGAATAATTAGAGTCCGCCCGACCAGAGGACGGACGAATGAAGCGATCAA
>NZ_JBHTLQ010000041.1:0-35113 GCF_042679085.1 Phenylobacterium conjunctum
ACCTGCTCTTCTTCACGTCCGTCTCCTTGGGTGACGGACTCTCACTCAAATCGAGGGATCAGGAAGGGGGCAGGTCACTGGCCATGCCGGGGCGCGCAAGGTTGGGTGCGTCCGAGTCGGCCGCGAGCAGCTCAGAGCTGGGATTGGGGCGCACCGTCCGGCTCACGGGGAACGGCCATGACCCTGGGCGCGCGCAGGCTTGGCTGGTGGAGGCGCGTCAGGTTCTGCATCCCAGGCTGCTAGGCCGCTGGCGGCGCGCGCGGAGGATTGCTGCGCTGCATGAACAAGCTGTTGGGGGGCTATGGGCCCGCGTACAGGTTTTGGCCGGACCAACGGGTCCAGGTTCGGCTTGAATGTCCGGTAGCGAGAGCAGATTGTTGCGAGGGCGCAGGGCGGGCTGGGCGCACCACGGCGCGCGCTCCACCACGATCTACACTGTGGCGTGGGGTCAGGGCCCGCGCGCAACCACCTTTGGGCTGCAAGCCATCACGCCTTGATCGGCGGCCGCCGCTCCGCGCCCAAATGACCTCCATTGCCCCCGAGGCGTCCGCGGGCGCCAGCGCCGCTGCGGGGCCTTCCAACGCGGGGTGGCGCGATCGCATCGGCCTTTGTGGCGCGACGCTCTGGCCCGTCAAAGGCGCAGCGGTCGCCCCGCCGTCGGTCAGGGCCGAAATAGGTCGCGCAGCGGATAAAGGGCCGTGGCCGGTGAATGACCGTCAGCAGGCGCTCGACAATGGCGCGCGCCGTGACCGGCTTGCACAAGAATTCAGTCACACCCGCGTCGCGGGCTTCGACGAGATGGCGCAGATCCGAATGGCCGGTCAGCATGATGATTGGCAGGAACTGCTTGCCGTCTCGTCGGCCGCGGATCGCCCGGATCACGTCCAAACCGCGATAACCGGGCATCTCTTGATCTACGAAGACGATATCGAAATCGTAGGCCGCAACTGAGGCGAGGCCGCTGGCGCCATCGGCGGCGAAGTGGAGCTTCGTCACGCCGACCCCAGTCAGGACGGCGCCGATGATTTCACGCATGTCGCGGCTGTCATCGACCACCAGGATCGATAGGCGCCCATAGTCTGGCTCGGGCACGTCGCCTCACTTCGCTTTCATGGGAAAACGTTCGACCGCAAGGGGTGGGCCTATTGCGGCAAGGCGTTCGCGATCTTGGCGTAAGTGCCTTTGATGCGGGTCGACACCGTGCCAAGCGCGGTGATCAAGCCCACCGCAATCAAGGCGGAGAGCAGGGCGTACTCGATGGCCGTGGCCCCTCGCTCGCAGGCGAAAAATTTGTTCATGAAAGCAGTCATCAGATAACTCCCAAAGCATTAATCGCCGCGTTTGGTGCGGCGACCCAAACTGCAGTGACTGAAGTTAACATTGGGAGTCGAGATTATTCTGATGGAGGGCGTTATACCTGGATTGGTGAAAATTGAATACAGATTGTGATCTTTAGGTGCTGAATTGTGTGCGAGCCGCCCCAGTATTGGATCGCTGCACTTTTGCGGACCTCGACCTCGACGCGTTGGCCGAGGCTGCCGGCGCAACGCGACCTGGGAGGTGGTCGTGACACCTTCGGGCTGTTGCGCTGGCAGTATGGAGCGCTTCTGGAGAGAAACAGTCCGGTCTCAGGGTACAACGCAGCCGTCTGTCGGACGAGCAGGCTTATCCTCACCCTGGGGAGTTTGTCATCGCCCCAGCGCCGCAAGCGGCGTGATGTGCGGCGGCGAAAACGGACCGAGCGGCACGGCGGTCATCGACCAGCCGGCAGCGATCAAGGCGCCCAGGAGCAAGAAACTGGCCGCGAACGGCGCCATGCTCACCACGAGTGTGCTGAAGGTGAAGGACTTGTACCAGTTCTGGCAATAGACCAGGACCAGGGCCAGGCAGGGCATCATTGGGGTCAGAACGTTCCCAATGCCGTCGCCAACCCTGTATGCCGCTGTAGACATTGCCGGTGAGATGCCCAGCAGCATGAACATCGGGACAACAATGGGGGCCATAATCGCCCATTTCGCACTTGCCGAGCCCATCAACAGGTCGAGGAGCGCGGTCACCGCCACAAGGATCGCAATCAGCACCGGTGTTGGCAGCTGAGTATGACTAAGCTCGGCTGCGCCCAACAGCATCAGAAATTCGCCTAGGTGGGACAGGCGCACAAATGACACCAAAAGAGCGATCAGAACGGCCGCCAGGATATAGGGCGCCAGCTGGCCGATCCCCTGGCTCATCGCCCCCACCACCTGAGCACCGTCCTTCAACGCGCCAGTTGTCGCCCCATAGGCCCAGCCCGCGCCCAAGAAAAGCATCATGAGCATCGCCGGGATGCTCTTGAAGGCCGGCTCGAGGCGCGCGGGTCCGGATCGCGCGGCGTCCATCAGAGGGTGATAGGCCGGCGCAAGCAGCAAGATGGCGAACCCCGTAAGTATGAGCGCTGCTGCTAAACCCGCACGTCTGAGCCCCCGCGCTTCTTCGGGCCTCAAGTGCGGATCGGCCGCTGCGGCCATCTGGGCCGCATCACATAGGCCGATAGCGCGGAAATATCGCTCCAGAACCCGATCGGTTAGAAACCAGATCGCTGCGAGATAGGCTGCGGCCAGCACAGCTGTGAAGTACCAGTTCGCCAGCGGGTTAAACGCAATGTTCGGGTCCAAGGCCCTGGCGGCGGCGTGGGTCAGCGTGAAGAGCACAATGTCCTGTTCGCCCGGGAACAGATTGGCCGCGAAGCCGCCGGAGAAGGCCGCAAAGCCAGTGAGAATGCCTAAAACGGGACTGCGGCCCTTGGCGGCGAAGGCCAAGCCCGCGAGGGGGAAATAGACCACCATCAAGGCGTCGGATAGCTGGTGCGCCACAAGACCGATGATCGCGACGCTAGGCGTAAGGAGCGGGGCGTAAATGCGCTTCAGACTGCCCCGGACCAGGGCGTCGAACAGCCCGGAACGCTCGGCCACGGCCGCCCCTAAGGTCACGATCAGAATGATGCCCAGAGGCAGGAAGCTGGTGGCCGTGACGGGTGCAGAGGTCAGGATGGTGCGTAGGTTGTCCGCTGAGAAGACGCTCTGCACCGCGATTTCATGGGAGCCCGACACCGAGGTGACCTGCCAACCAAGACTCTCCCCCATAAAGGATGTCGCAATAATGAGCGCGCTCACCCAAAGCAGGATCGTAATGGCGCCTGTAAAGGGGTCTTTGCCGGTCATCGCACTAGGACTTGGGGCGCGGGATCGACGCCGGGTTCGAGAACTATCCTCACTATGACCCAAACTTGGCGCCCTGCCGGCTTGAACTCCCCGCTCTGGGTAAATTAGGCTGAGCTTCGTGGGCTGTCGCGCTGGGTCCAATAGACTTGGCGGCGGCGGGACGACCGAAAAGCCAACCCTGACCGTAATCCACGCCAAGGTCGCTTACGACGTGGGCGACCGCTTCGGTCTCAACCATCTCCGCCACGGTCTTGAGGTTCAGTCCCCGGCATAACTCCACCATGTGCTTCAGGAGCGTACGGTCTTTGTCGTCGCCGTTGACGTTGGCGATGAAGCGCCCATCGATTTTGACCACGTCCAGGCTGAGCCGGCGCAAGTACTCAAAGCTGGCCGCCCCGACGCCGAAGTCATCAAGGCAGATTTCCACGCCAAGCTCGCGTAGCCGAAGGACCTGCTGTTGGGCCAGGTCGAGGTCGGCCATGACGCTGGTTTCGGTGATCTCGATCAGAATACGGCCCGCGTCCGTGGCGGTCCGAACCGTCTTCAGGAGTTTATCGATCACTTGTGGTGTGGTCAGAGAGCGGCCGCTAAGATTGATGGCGACCCCGCCTCCCCCGAGGCTAGGATCTGCTCTCAGCGCGGCGCAGGCGGCCTCGGCGACCGCAAGGTCAAAATCGTGAATCATGTCGAGATCTTCCGCCAAGCGGATCGCGATAGCCGGACTACGACCGTCCTCGAAGCGCGCAAGCGCTTCCACATGATGAACGCGCCGATCCCGAAGATTGACGACTGGCTGGTAGACCAACTCGAAATCGCGGCGAGCGACCGCAGTCTTGAAGGTCACACGCTGTTCGATAGTGCGCTTCAGAACGCCGGCAAAGCTTTGCGCCGCAGCGTCAGGACCGTCTGTAATATAGCGTTCAAGGGCGTGGCGGAGGGCTTTCAAACTGGCGTCCGGCTCGGCGGCGTCCAGCCGAATGCTCGCGGCTGCCGCGCTGATCTCGACCCCCGCCTGTTCCGCCGCTCGCGAGAGCCGCTCGGTGACGGCGTCTGGATCGACGCCCTCAGCGCGCAGCAGGGCATACTTGTCCGCTGAAACCTGGGCGGCGCAGGCGCCGTTCGGCGAGGCGGCTCGCAGCACGCCGGCGATCCGAGCGCGTGTGGTCTGCGCGGCCTCTGCCGAGACCCGGCTCAACCCAGCATCCAGTCCGCTCAGGCAGACGAAATCAAGGTTGAGCGCGGCTGAGGCGGCGTCTGGACCCTCCAGCGCCGCCTCGAGGCTGTCAAGCAAGGTTGAGGGGCCCAGAAGGCCGGATCCGTCGTGTGCGCGGAGCGGCGGTGGAACCGCCTGCGCTTCCAACACCAGAGCGCAGGACAGATTCTGGGACGACTGCAGCACGCGGCTCACGGACAGCCGACCGCGGCGTACCCGGCCGTCCCGCCGCGGCGCCAGATGGACTTCCAGGGTGCGTCGCTGACCCACCGTGCGCAGCGCCTCGAGCGAGGCCTGGATCAGCATGTGGTCGGCGGATTCGAAGAGGACCGACCAATGCCAATGGCGCCATTCCTCCTCGGCGCCGCCCAGCAGGGCGCGAGACGCCCCGAGCAGAGTTGCGATGCGCCCGTCGGGTCCGATCTCGAAGAGGAGGTCGGCGGAGGCGAACGCCAGTCCCAGGATGCGCTCCAACTGGGCTTGGTGCGGTGATGGCGCGCTGGCCATCAGGTCTCAGGCCCGCACGATAGGCTTTCCTCGAAGTCCGCGAGGATGTCGCTGAGCTCAGCCGCAGACGGGCGCTTGGGACGCTTTGTGCCAAAGCGGTATTTCCAGAAGGATACGACGTGTTGCAGCGCCCCAAGCTCCTCGCCAAGCCGGGCGAACATGTCAGGGGCCGCGAGTAAGAAGTCGCGAAACCCTGCGGGATCCTCTCGCTCAGTAAGGTCGCGATAGGCGTCGTCATAGACATCCAGCGCCTGGCTCGTGGCGGTCAAGACACCATGGATCAGCTCTCGAATCCGCGCCTTTGACTTACGGATTTGCTGTTCAGCTTCGCGATCGCCAAGCCCCATCGTCTCCAGCAGCGCGATGCCCTTCCATGCGCTGATCGCGTCCGGCTTAAGCTCCTTTAGCACCCACTTGTAGTATAGAAAGCCACGCCACGCGAAAATGCCGTCCGAATATTCCGTTTCCGACATCCTTAGGACGTCTTTTAGGGGGCCTAGGTCTTCTCCAGGGTTGTTTGATAAAATCTTGTCGACAAGCCGCCCAGCCTTAATTCCCTGTCCGATGCCGCCGCCCAAAGAAATACCGACCAGAGATGTGATTTCGTTGCGGACGAATTCATACATCCGCTCGATGTCACCATCAGAGATATTGAAATATACCTTTGCTGGATCTAGCCCGTGGCGCTGCAGTTGGCCGCGCAGGAGAAAAGGATCTAAGGACGGTAACGAGTCCAGAAGTTCCAGGAGCAGTCTGTCTCGTTGTCCAGGCATCAGCGCCCCGCCAAACTCACTCTTGGCGATCACATCGAAGTCCCGCTGACCAAGGAAAAAGAAGGACCCGCCGAGTCGAAGATCTTGCGGGTCAATTGGGATCACAATCTTGGTCGCTACACGCCTCGGCTCCCGAAATAAATCTAGCTCGTGTGGCCTTATACGATGCTTTATGACTAGGCTGTTATTCAGAACCCGGTTCTGAAAGAAGCGTTGATTCGAACCTAGCTCAGCCGCCGAAATCAGCAGATTACTTGCGACGAGATTTAGCACCCGAGCCGTGGAGGCAGAATGCTGGAGCGCGGAAAGTCTCCGGATTTCCGGCGTAATCATGGGAACCTCTGGCGTACTGCGCGATCTGCCTTAAATTAGAGCGCGCATAAATTATATTGGGAACGCCAATTCGCGCGTGACGTCAGATAACTTGGGCATAGAAAATTTGCGCGAAGCCCGCGACTTTGGGCGAAAACTCTGGCGGCTCCTTTGAAGACATAGGAACTACATACATGGTCGAGAGTGTGTCCGCGGAAACTGAATCGCTAGTTAAATGGAAAAATCTAAGTACCCATGTGAGGTAATGTGAAAGTACCGGATTTGGGGAAAAGCAATACCGCAATCGGGTAATACCGCTGTTGGGTATAATAGGAGGGCACTGATGCCATCTATTAAGGCCTGAGTAAGCTGGCAACAGCAGCCTGCAGGTGAGCTAAACTGCTCTCATGATGCCAAAACGGCTCATGACACCTGTAAATGCGGGTTTGAAAATGCCTAACAGTATTAATACGAACTATGGGGCGATGGTCGCTCTGCAGAACCTTGGCGCCACGCAGGACGCCCTGACCGTTACGCAGAACCGGGTGAACACAGGTCTGAAGGTCGCCAGCGCCAAGGACAACGGTGCGATCTGGCAGATCGCCCAGACCATGCGCGGCAACGCCAGGGCGATGGATACCGTTCGCGATTCTCTCCAGCGCACCCAGTCGACGTCCGACGTGGCTTTGTCGGCCGGGGACTCCGTCGCCGACCTGCTGCTGCAAATGAAGGAAAAGGCCCTGGCGGCCTCTGACACCAGCCTCGATGCGACATCGCGTACGGCGCTGAACACTGACTTCAAGGCGCTACGCGATCAGGTGACCAAGGTCGTTACGAACGCCAGCTTCAACGGCGTCAACCTCATCAGCTCCGGCGCCGTCAATATCGCCGCACTGGCCGACGCCACGGGCACGAACAAGATGACCGTTCAGGCGCAGAACCTCTCGTTGGGCGGCACGGTTGTCACCGTGGCGGCCGCCGGCTCGATCGGGACCTCCACGCTCGCCACCACCATGCTGGCGACCGTGAACACCTCGATCGCGAATGTGAACACAGCGATGGCGACCATGGGCACGCAGAACAAGGCGCTGGCGAACCACCTCACGTTCGTGAACAAACTTCAGGACAGCCTGACCGCCGGGGTCGGCAATCTGGTGGATGCCGACCTTGCGAAGGAAAGCGCCAGATTGACAGCGCTGCAGACCAAGCAGCAGCTCGGCGTTCAGGCGCTATCGATCTCAAATAATTCGAGCTCAATGATCTTGAGTCTGTTCCGCTAGTTCCCGCCCCCAACGGGACGGCGCCGGCGTAAGGTTGCGGACCGCCATCCAGGCGGCCCGCGGCGTGCGTCGGCGCCAACGCCCCCCATCCAGAGCGCCAGTCCATGCCCTTTCCCCTCCAGGCCGTGGCGGGAGGCCCGCCGGCCGTCGTCGGGTCATCTCCGTCTGTGCAAACCTTTGACCCTCTCCCGCCCAGGCCCGCCGACGGAGCTATTGCGCCTTCAAGCGCAGAGACTCGCCTGATCATTGAGCAAGACGCCAGGTCGGGCGCCTTCGTTTACAAGACCGTCGATCCGCGCAGTCAGGAGGTGCTCTCGCAATATCCCAGCGAGCAGCTCCTCGAGCTGAAAGGTCGGGCCGAATACCAGCCCGGCGCTGTGGTCCAACAGAAGGCCTGACCACCAGGGTATTCCCCCAACATGGGTAGAAGATATCGCGGTGGTGGGGTGCGGCAGCATTGGACTGCTGGTACCACAATGCCCATTGTGGGCTTCGGTTAAGATTGAGCTTCGACGTATTTCCTCTTCTAAGGAGCGCGAATAATGGGACGAGCTATGTTGTCCTTCGCCCAGTCGCCCTCTCAAAGCGACGGCCTGGGTGGCATTATGCTCAGCGAGCAACCTTCTGATCTCGCAGTCAAAAATTTCGTTTTTGCTCAGAACATCGACTTCCTCCTGAAGTCGCTGAACGCAGTTTCAAAAATTTTTGGCGGGGACTCCACCACAATGGTGGTGTTCTGGACCATGGCGCGGGCGTCGGTCAGTCATGTTAACCGTGGCAACAAGATGAGCCAGGACGCCGTGGATGGCGTCTTTCCGGATCATCTGCGGCGGCCCGTGGCGGTGCTTAGCATCGCCAATTATCTTGGCCTACCCTATGAGACCACCCGCCGCCATGTGATGAAACTCGTCGAACAGGGCTTCGTGCGGCGGATTGGCTCGCGAGAGTTTCTCATCTCCCGTGATGTGCTGACGCGACCGGAATTCGAAGCGATCGCGAAAGACACTTACAGCCTGGCGGTGCAGCACTATCACAACATCTCAGAGCATCTGCCTGACCCCAGCTGAAGCCGCGGGCGGCAAACTCCCCGAAATGGTGATAACGGCGCTTGCTGAAGACCGGCGTTCTCTGATTGCACGGCGCTTACGCTTCGCGGGCTCTGAGGGGAACCGATGTACGGCATGATCCATCGCGCAGCGCGTGAGATGGTGCTTGAACAACATGGGGCGGGGGCGTGGTCTGAGGTGGTCCGCCTCGCCGACTTGCACGAGGCGCATTTCATCAGCGCCTCCACCTACAGCGATGATCTCACCCAGAGCTTGCTCGCCGCGGTCGCCAGCGTCCTACAGGAGCCCGAGCCCAGCCTGTTGGCGACGTTTGGGCGCTATTGGATCAAGTACGTCCTGAAGGGACCCTACGGTGACATTCTGCGGCTGGCGGGAGATGATCTGGCCACCATCCTGACCAATCTGGATCGCCTGCACGACGCGATCCGGGTCGCAATGCCGGCTGCAGACACCCCGTCCTTTGAGGTGTTGCGGCGTCAGTCGTCCGAAATTCGGCTAGCCTACCGGTCCAATCGCGCAGGGTTGGAGCCCTTTGTTATCGGACTCCTCCAAGGTCTTATGGAGGAGTGTGGGCTCGTCCCGCAGCTGGTGACCTGGACGCCGCTCGCGCAGGGCGCCGAGTTTGTCCTAACCGCCCCGCAAGGCCGCACATTTTGAACGCGTTGAAGCTAAGCCGTGAACAGGTGGGGTTACTCTTCCCCGCCTTCCTGGAGACGGATGCCGACTTGCGCGTTGTCGTGATCGGCCCGGCCCTGCAGCGTCTCGTCAAGCAAGACCTCGTGGGCGAATCCCTGACGGCTTTCGCGACCTTTGAACAACCGCTCGGCGATAGCGATGTCGATGTCTTGGTGCTGCGCCAATCTAGTCTGAAGCTGCGTCTAGCCAGCGAAGACCTCTTGCTGCGCGGCGTGGTTCTCAAACTCGCCTGCGGCTACCTGTTTTGCCTAAGCCATGCTGTTGAGCGACCGCAGCAACTCCTGCAGCGCGGCTTGCGGATGGAGGACTTCTCCCCCGCTGACGGCGGACTGCCCCTGGCGTTGGCGCTGGGGCTCAAGGATGAACTGCTCTCGGAAACCCGAGACCTGGTCGCAGATCTTGCCCAGGCGCGCGACGCCGCCGTCGCGGGGTCGCGGGCAAAGAGCGTCTTTCTGGCCAATATGAGCCATGAGATCCGCACGCCCTTGAACGGGGTCACGGGCGTCGCTGGCGCCTTGGCGCGGACCAAGCTCACCGCCGACCAACGCGATCTCCTATCGGTGATCCAAGCCTCCGGGCGGACACTGGAGCGCCTGCTGAGCGATGTGCTCGATGTCGCCCAGGGCGAATCCGGCCAGCTCGCGCTCCACGAGGCGCCCTGCGATCTGCGAGCGGCCGTCGAGGCGGCCGTGTTCCCGCTCCGGCTTCAAGCGGCCGAGAAAGGGCTGGCCTTCGATCTTGCCTTTGACCTCAGCGACCATCCGCTTGTGGTGATTGATGAGACGCGCCTGAAGCAGGTGCTGGTCTGTCTTGTGTCCAACGCGATCAGGTTCACGCCGCAAGGGGGCGTGCATATCACGGTCAATTGCGGTTCTGGGCCTGGTGAGGCCCTCGTCATGACGCTGAAGGTCGCCGACACAGGTGTTGGCTTCGATGAAGGTCAGGCCGCAGCGCTCTATGCGCCCTTCGAACAGGCGTCGGCAGGCCCTGGCGCTTCGTCGGGCGGGCTTGGCCTGGGTCTGGCGATCGCAAAAACGCTCTGTGAGCGGATGGGCGGCGATATCGCGGCGTCCTCCCGTCTGGGGGTCGGAAGTCTTTTCCAGGTCCGTCTGCCTGTCCGGCCCCTACCCGTCACGGCCACCGGTGCGGATGAGCCCGGCGGCGCGATCGCAAATGAGCATGGTCGCCCCTTTAGGGTGCTGCTGGCCGAGGATCACCCGACAAACCAAACCGTCATTCGCCTCATCCTGGAACCCCACGGCGTCAATCTGGTGATCGCCGGCGATGGGCTTGAGGCGCTCGACCGCTTTAAGGCGGCCGAATTTGACTTGATCCTGATGGACCTGCGGATGCCGGGGCTCAATGGTCTTGAGCTCACTAGCGCGATCCGGTCGCTCGAGTTTTCAACCTTGAGCCGGCGGACCCCGATCATCATCGTTTCCGCAGATGCGCTGCCAGAGCATCGGCGCGCGGGCCTCGACGCTGGCGCAGACCATTATCTGCCAAAGCCCATCACGCCGGAATCGCTGCTCGAGGCGATCGACAAGGTCCTTTCGGACGTCGATACCGTGGTTGAGTTCTAAGGATCAGACATGCGTCGCAGCTCCATCCTGGTGAGGGTCCCGCTGGGGCTTGGTCTTGCGGCCCTGCTCTTTTCTGGACCGGTCTGGGCCGCACCACGGTGCGCCACGCCGAGCGCGGAGCCTGGGGCCGTGATGGCCGCGTTGGACCAATGGTACGCCGCCATTCGGGCGGACGATCTCGACGGTTTCGCGAAAGTCACCACCTCGGACTTTATCGCCTATGATGCGGGTGGGGTTTATCCTGGACTAGAGTTGGCGCGTGCGATCAAGGCCGCCCACGACAGTGGTAAGGTCTTTGTCTGGTCGGTTGCAGCCCCCAAAGTGCAGCTCGACTGCCGCTCGGCGCTGGTGACCTATGTCAATAAAGGCCAGGTGAAGAGCGCTGATGGCGTCGTCGATGTAGTTTGGCTGGAGTCGGCCGCGTTTCGCCGCGAGGCTGGGCGCTGGAAACTGAGCTTCTTTCACTCGTCACGGGCTCACCCCGCGCGGTGATCCGACGTTTCCGCCGCAGGTTCTCCTCGAAGCTCGCACCGCGGTCCGCGCAATCCGCTAGCGGTCGGGCAGCTCGAGCCGCGATGTCGAAGGGACTTACGCGCAGGTGCAATAGGCCAACGGCCTCCTACTGGCTTCGAATACTTTAATTGAGTATAACCGCCGTTGTTGATTTGGATATGATAACGTATCCAATTTTCAGAGTGATGCTGCTCTGAATAAAAATCGTATCAATACCCATGATGGTGGGGTATTTAATGCGATTTAACGACAAGTCTGCTAATGTCTTCAAACTCGCCTAATGTCTTGCCCTGTCAGCAGGGCGTCTCGCCGGACGTTTGGCTGACGGCTGACAAGGTGGTCGGCCTCCCAAGATCAGGGAATGGGCCCTCTTTTCTCGAAAGCGCCGGTTCCGCGGCGGTGCGCGCCGCCCAGCGGGGCGCCACGACACGCCATCTTCCAGGCGATCCTGTGGTGGTGGCTCGCGCGCAGGTCATGCAACTCGAACAGGCGCTGTTCGCCGGTGTTGGCAAAGGCTGCGCGCTGGGCTTGCGGCGTCGCCCAGATGGCTTGTTTCAGCCACGTGACGCTTACAGCAGGACTTTGAATCAATCCTTGGAGGGGATTTGCCGCGAGCTTGGTCAGGCAAGGCAAAGGGTGGCCGAACTAGAGGGCGCGCCTCCTCCTGCTGGGTATGACCGAGCGAAAAACAATGGCGCAACCTGGACCCAATCCACCCGGGTTGCGTTCGCCGCTGCACTCGCCGCCACAGTTTGCGCGACCGTCCTTTTGGCTCGCCCCGCGCTCTCTGAAGCAGCGGGTAGTCATGCGCAGTCGTCCGCTTACGCTCTGACAAGTCGATGGTGATCACTATGGATGAGCAAGAGATTTCGCTTTCGTCGACCGCGGCCTTCCTATGCGCCTCTTTGGCAGAGGGTAGTCGTGTACTGGGAGTTGATCCCGTTAGCACCCTCATCATTCTAAGTGCGATGCAGGAGACCGATGCGCGCCCCCGCTCAGCCTCAGCGCTCAGCCGGCAACTCGGACTAGCGCGGGAGACCGCCCGCAGGCGCGTCCAGGACCTGCGCAAGGCAGGGTTTCTCGCGCCTCCTTCGTCGGATGAGGACGGCCTTGAACTGATTGAGCGTGCAGAGATCGCCGCCCTATCGGTCATGTTGGCCGACCTGGCCATCCAGCACGCCCGCACCTTTGACGGCGGGCGGCCGGTTGTGGACGGCCCGGCGCAAGATACGAGCTTCTGAACGGCCGGCATATGACAGTACAGACGATCCGTCGGCGGACCGCGCCGCTTCACGACGTAGACCTGCATGTGGCGCGTCGCCTCCGCGCCGGGCGGCGAGCGGCGGGTCTGACACAGCAGGATGTCGGCGACGTGGCCGGCCTGACGTTTCAGTAGGTCCACAAATACGAGCAGGGACAGAACAGGATCAGCGCGTCGACGCTCTATCGAATTGCGGAATTCCTAAATTTGCCCGTCGAATACTTCTTTGAAGGTCTTGGCGACGTTGACCCCTGCCCGCCGTCAGACGCGCCCGGCAAACTCGCCGCCGAGGATTGGCGCAACGTCGCCGACGTCATTCAAGCGGCGTCCGGTGATCAAGACCGGGCTGCGGCGCTCGAACTGATCAAGCAGAACTCTGTCCGCCGTCGATTGGCCGAAATCGTCGCTGAGCTAACGGCAGACGCCTAGGACACACGCGGCAGACGGCGGCTGACAAATGTCCTGGCGTCGCCTTAGTCTCGAGGTCCAATCAGGCGGCTCGCGGCATCGGGCGTTCCGCCTTCACCTGACACCAAGTTTGGAAGACGCAGAATGGCGAACCAGGCCCCGCAAGCTGCACTGTCTGCGCGCGAGATCGACTCCTATGTGGGGACAAGGGTGCGGGCTCTGCGGCAGATGGCCGGGCTCAGTCAGCAAAGGTTGGCGGAGGCGCTCGGGCTTACCTTCCAGCAAGTGCAGAAATATGAGCGTGGCTCCAATCGCATCAGCGCCTCCAAGCTCTTGCAGATCGCCCAAGTCCTTCAGGCGCCGGTAGGCGTCTTCTTCGACGGGTTGGAAGACAACCGTCACCTCGACGCCGCCCGCGGCGGCGGCGCTTGGAACGCGCTTGCAGACCAGTTGCTTTCGGAGCCTGCAGGGGTTGATCTGGCGCGCGCCTTCGCACGCATCCCAAGCGCTAAGGTCAGACGCCGACTTGCGGACTTGGCGACCGTGATCGCTGATGGCGGTCCGGCAGCCCCATCCTGCGACAACGCTCCAACCGACGAGCCCGGATCTTAGCGGCCATGCGGCAGCGACGGTCGCCGAGCCTCGAATCCTCCCGGCCCTGCCATAAGCCTTGACCCTCGGGGGCGCCGACCGCGCGTGTGGTCCTTCTCAATGTCTTCTCAGCAGCGCAGGCAGAAGGCCGTCTCGCCGAGCCCACCAAGGCTGACTGACCAAATAGGCGCGCGCCGCGCGCGTTAGACCCGCTGTGACAGCGCTCTGGCCCATTGGGTGCTCGCGTCGAAGTCTGCGGGGCCGTTCCAGGCATCCGACTCACTTGCGCCGACGTGGGTAGCCCCCGGCGCGAAGGTCCCCTGGAAATACACCGCCCACAATCCGCGGGCTTTCGCCCAAAAGTCGCCGTGCGATCATCAACACAAGCGATCGGATGGGCCGCAGAGGCGGCCCGGCCCATCCGGCGGCTTGGCGTCGACGCCCCTTTTTAGCTCCTCAAAGCACGAATCGCACCGTTACAATAAATAAAGCACTTGACCTAAGGGGGGATGCTCCGCAGGGTTGCGCTTATCGGGCGAATCCGTTGTTTCGCGATTTTAGGTAGCAACACATCATGATCTCCGACGCCTCTCGTTCGCCTGGGCCCACCGCAGCCGCCCGCGCGGTGTGGCTCAGCGTTGGGATGGTGTTGGTCGCCGGGCCCGCCGCGGCCGCCGGAAGCGGCACGGCCATGCCTTGGGAAGGGCCGTTGGAGACCATTATGCAGTCGCTGTCCGGTCCCGTCGCCAAGGCCGTGGGCATCATCGCGATTGTGCTCACGGGGCTAGGCTTCGCCTTCGCCGAGGGCGGATCGGCTCTGCGCAAGGGCATCGGCATTGTCTTCGGCTTGGCCATCGCCTTCTCCGCGACGACCTTCATCTCCACCTTCTTCAACATGACCGCCGGGGCGGCGTTCTGAGATGGCGCGCTCCGACGTCCAAGGGTTTGAGATCGCCTTCCACAGTTCGCTCTCCGAACCCGTGACGATCGCCGGCGTGCCGCGGATGATCGCGGTGCTCAACGGCACCCTCACCGCCGTGTTGGCGCTAGGCCTGCAGGTCCCGCTCATCGGAATCCCGGTCGGGCTCGCCATCCACAGCGCCTGCTACTGGCTGAACAAGCGCGACGCCTACTTCTTCGACGCCCTGGGCCGGCACATTCGCCAAAGGCCCTACCTGGACGCCTGACGTGCGCCCTCGGCTCCTCCCCTCCTCCCATCCGGTCTCATAGGGGTCCGACGTGCTGTATCTGCGTGAGTATCGGCCAAAGGCGGATCGCCTGTTCGATCACCTCCCCTGGGTCGCCCTGATCGGGCCGGGCCTGGTGCTCAACAAGGATGGCAGCTTCCAGAAGACCCTGGCCTTTCGCGGGCCTGATCTGGCCAGCGCCACCGACGCCGGGCTGGTCGCGACCCGCGCCCAGTTGAACAACGCCCTGCGGCGTCTGGGGTCGCGTTGGTGCCTGCACATCGAGGCGGTCCGCTCGCCCTCGCAGACCTATCCCATCAGCGCCTTCCCCGATCCGGTCTCCGATCTCGTCGATGAGGAGCGCCGCGAGGGGTTCGAGGCGCAGGAGCGGCATTTCGAGAGCCGGTACTTCCTGACCTTCACCTACTTGCCGCCGGAAGAGGCGATCTCGACGGCCGAGAGCCTGTTGCTTGAGAATGCGCCGTCCGGCCGCGGCGCGGAGGGTATGTACCGGGCCGCTCTAAGCGACTTTCTGAGCACGGTTCATCAGATCGCCGACATCCTCACCGCCATCATGCCGGAGGTGGGCGAGCTGGGCGACGACGAGACCCTGACCTACCTGCACAGCTGCATCTCGACCAAGCGCCACCCCGTCGCGGCGCCAGAGACGCCCGCCTATCTGGACGCCTTCCTGACCGACGACGATTTTCAGGGCGGCCTGCTGCCCCGCCTGGGCGGTCAGTATCTGCGCACCATCTCGGTCCGCGCCTATCCGACGACCTCTTCGCCGGGTCTGCTCGACCGGCTCAACGAGCTGGGCATCAGCTATCGCTGGGTCTGCCGCTATCTGCCGCTCGACAAGGAAGACGCCCGCAAGGCGGTGACCACGGTGCGCAAGCGCTGGTTCGCCAAGCGCAAGGGCGTCATGGCGCTCTTGAAGGAGGCCATCACCCGCGAGCCTTCCCTGCTGGAAGATCCCGATGCGGCGGCCAAGTCGGTCGACGCCGACGCGGCCCTGGCGATCCTCGGCGGCGACTACGCCTCGATCGGCTACTTTACTCCGACTGTGACCTTGATGGACGCCGACCCCGACCGGCTGGCCAACCGGGTGCGGGAGGTCGAGGGCGCGATCAACCGGGCCGGCTTCGTCTGCAAGGTCGAGGACGTCAACGCCGTCGAAGCCTGGATCGGCAGCTTGCCGGGCCAGGCCTATGCTGATCTGCGCCGGCCGCTGGTCTCGTCGCTGAACCTTTGCGACATGATGCCGATGTCGGCGATCTGGCCAGGGCCGACGCTCAACGCGCACCTGACCAGCGAATGCCAGAAGCGTGGCCACGCCGGCGTCCAACCCGCCTTGTTGGTCACGCGAACGGCGGGGACCACCCCCTTCCGGTTCGACCTGCACCAGGGAGATGTTGGTCACACCATGATCGTCGGCCCGACCGGGGCCGGCAAGTCGGTGCTCCTCAACACCCTGGCCATGCAATGGCTGCGCTACCCCGAGGCGCAGGTCTTCTACTTCGACAAGGGCGCGAGCTCGCGGGCCTCGACCCTGCTCACCGGCGGCCAGTTCTATGTCCTGGGCGGCGATCACAGCGAGCTGGCCTTCCAGCCGTTGGCGGCCATCGATTCCGCCGACGACCGTGCCTGGGCGCAGGAGTGGGTGCAGGACATCGTCGCCGCCGAAGGCGTACCGATCACCCCGCCGGTGAAGGATGAAATCTGGAGCGGGCTGCGCAATCTCGCCGAGGGCCCGCGGGAGCAACGCACCCTCACCCTTCTGGCCGCGACCGTGCAGGACCAGGCCGTCAAGGCGGCGCTGACGCCTTACACGCTGAGTGGGCCCTACGGCCACCTGCTCGACGCCAACCAGAACGCCTTGCGGCCCGCACCCTGGCAGACCTTCGAGATGGCGGAACTGATGGCCAGCAAGTCGGCGCTCGCCCCGGTGCTGACCTATATCTTCCGCAGCCTCGAGCGCCGTTTCGACGGTCGGCCCACCCTGCTCGTGCTCGACGAGGCCTGGCTCTTCCTCGACCAGGGAGCCTTCGCCGCCAAGATCCGCGAGTGGCTCAAGACGCTTCGCAAGTTCAACGTCGCCGTCGTGTTCGCGACCCAGAGCCTGGCGGACGTGGCTCGCTCATCGATCGCGCCGGCGCTGATCGAGAGCTGCCCGACCCGGGTCTTCCTACCTAATCCTGACGCCCAAACCCCGCAGATCGCGGCGCTCTATCAGGACTTCGGCTTGAACCCGCAGCAGGTCCGGATCATCGCCAACGTCACGCCGAAGCGGGAATACTACTATCAGTCCACGGCTGGGAACCGGCTCTTCGAGCTGGGCCTGGGCGGGTTGTCCCTCGCCGCCGTGGGGTCCTCTTCGCAGGGGGACCAGCAGCTGATCAGCCAGCTGCTCGCCGACCATGACCGCAGCGAGTTCGCTGAACGCTTCTTCGCGGCCAAGGGCCAGGCCGACGTCGCCCGCTACCTCGGCGACCAGCGCCGCGCCGCCTATCCGAGGGTGGCGTGATGGGCGCGCACGATCTTTCGTTTCTCAGTTCCCAACCGCCCCTTAGCGCCCAGGGCGCGGCACGGCTGGTTTGGCTGCGTCGCCGCCTCCCCGCGCCGTGGATCGCCAACCGCCGACGTCGCAGGATCCTGTTCCTCGTCCTGGCCGCGCCTGGGTTTTTGGCGGTCTTTGGCACGACCTATCACCACAACTTCTTCGTCATGCTGGCCGGCTTTGTCTTGTTCGGCGCCGCTGCCGCTTTCCGCGCCCTGACCGAGCCGCTCTTCCTACAGGCCGCGGCCGACACCTTCCTGCCGACGCCCCTCCCCTCGCACCAAAAGGACTCGTTCGATGCGTAAGCAGCTCATGGCCGCAGCGGCGGTCGTCGCCATGTCCTTTGGCTTGGGTCCGCTGCCGCCGCAGCCCGCGGCCGCGCAGCAGATCGTCTTCGATCCGCGCGCCGTCGCCCAGGCCGTACAGCAGGTTCGCCAGGGGCTGGCCCAAATCCAGCAGCTGCAGACCCAGGTCACCAACCAGATGGCGATGCTGCAGAAGCTCGGCGCCGACGTCACCCAGCCCTTGGCGCAGATCAACGCCCAGGCCAGCCAGCTCATGCAGCAGGCGCAGGCCATCGGCTACAACAGCCAGAACATCGCCGGCCAGTTCCAGCAGCTCTACCCGACGAGCCTCTCGGGTCAGAGCTTCGCCCAAATTCAACAGCGTCTCGCGAGCTGGGAAGCGAACAGCCGGCTGACGCTGCAGGACTCGATGGCGGTGCAGAACCAGCTCGTCCGGTCCCAGACGACGACGGCGGGCGCGGTCAATGGCGCCGTCGTCGCTTCGCAAGGGGCCGCCGGTCAGACGGCCGCGATCCAGGCGACCAATCAGTTGCTCGCCGCCCTGAGCAGCCAGCTTCAAGGCCTGCAGACGATCCTTATTGCGCAGGCGCGGACGCAAGAGACGATCCTTGCTCAGCAGCAGGCAGGCGCGGTGGCGGCTAGGGCGGAGACCGCGCGCGCCACGGCCTACACCAAGACGGGAAGCCGCCTTCCCAACATCTCGGATTTCCAGTGATGAGGTCCCTGCTCGTCCTCGGCTGCATTATCGCCATCGGCCTATCGGGATGTGGGAAGCCGTCCGCGGAGCCCAACCAATCGGATCCGCCCGCCAAAACCAAGCCGTGTCCCGACATCAACAACCGGGACCGCAACGATCCCTGCTCACCGCTGTACTTCAAGAAGAAGGGCAGCAGCCTCCCCGACAAGAACAGCCTCTAAGCTGTTAGCTAGCCGAGTAAGCCCATGGCGACGGCAGACCCCGCTGCTCTAGACCAATTTATCAGTGCGTTTACCGGCCAGGTGGGCAGCGGCTTTGGCGCAATTGCAGGGCCAGTCCAAGGCGTGCTCGCGACCTTGGTTGTCATAAGCATCACTCTGTCGGCGATCCTATGGGCGATTGACGAGACCCAGAATGTCATGGCGGCGCTCGTCAGGAAAATTCTCCTGATTGGCTTCTTCGCTTGGCTGGTGACGAATTGGCATTCGTTGACACTGACTGTCATCAACGGGTTCGCAAAGCTTGGCCTGCAAGCCAGTGGCGGCGGCTCGATTGGCGACTTCACTCGAGCTCCGACGAAGGCCGTTGAGGCGGGCCTCTCGGTCGTCATCGACCTCATCAAGTACATTGGCGACTTAGCCCAGCAGAATGCCGGCTTCGGCGCGCTCATGCACATCGACATGATCATCGTCGCAGCGGTCGCTGCGATCGGCATCCTCCTCGCCTTCATCATCCTCGCAATCGAGATCGCCGTGACGATCATCGAATTCTACATCGTGACGCTCATCGCCTTCGTTGTGGTGCCTTTCGGCGTGCTGTCTCAGACCTCCTTTTTGGCTGAGAAGGCGATCGGTTACGTCGTCTCTGTCGGCTTCAAGTTCATGGCGCTCGCGGTCATCGCAGGTGTCGGGATCAACATTTTCGAGACCTATACCCTGTCGGCTCAGCCGACCGTGGCTGAAGAAGCCGGCCTCCTATTGTCAGCCATCTTCCTCATGATGCTGGCTCTGAAGGTGCCGGCCATCGCTGGGGCAATGATCTCCGGTGGGCCACAACTCAATACTGGCGGTGCTCTCATGGGGGCGGCTGGCGTGGCCGCTGGTGCGGCCGGTGTGGGTCTTGCCGCCCGAGCGGCTGGCGGAGCCGTCGGCGGCGGGTGGGCGGCCGGGGGCGAAAAGATCGCCGCCGCGCGCGCCGCGTCGGGCGGCTTGGGCTCTGGCGCCTCCCGTCCGTCCGGGGGTGGGGGCGGACCGAGCGGTGGGGGCATGGCCGCGGATTTCGCCCGCGCCCCGGTATCGACTTTGGTGGCGGAAGGTCGGGTTGCGGGCAGCCGCTTGTTTTCCACGCCAGCCTCGAATGACGGCGAAACGTCGCCGCCCCCTCCCCCGCCTCCGCCTGAAACGGGGTCGACGTCATCAGTCGTTTCGCGAGCCCAGGCCCGCCGGGGCGGCGGGCTGGCGGGCACCGCTCGGGACGGCGCCGCCGCGGCGACCGCTGGCGGAGATGGAAACGGCCCTGGACTGAGCGCCACGCCGACCCGCCGCGATGACGACCCCGAAGAGTAGTCCCAGTCGAGAGTCCGCCGATGAACCCCTTCAAACGACCGAATGATCGCTACGGCAGCTCCGCGCCGGTCGAGAGCCCCTATCTTCGAGCCTCGCGCGAGTGGGACAACCGCATCGGATCGGCAGTCGTGCAGGCCAAGAACTGGCGGATGGCCGCGTTCGGCGGGCTGGGCCTCGCGGCCTTGTCGCTGGGCGGGTTCATCTACGAGGCCAACAACACCAACATCGCCACCTACGTCGTGCCGATCGACCGCTACGCCCGCCCCGGGCGCATCGAGCTGGCGGGGCGGACCTACGAGCCGACCACGGCCGAGATTGGCTACTTCCTCGCGGACTGGGTGCGTCGAACCCGCTCGAAGAGCATCGACCCCATTGTCATCCGGGACAATTGGACCGGGGCCTACCACTTCGTGTCCGGCCCGGCGATCGGTCAGCTCAACGCCTTTGCCAAGGCCAACGACCCCTTCGCCAATGCGGGCACCCAAGCCGTCAACGTCGAGATCGTCTCGGTCCTGCCGCGTAGCGCACACACCTACCAGGTCCAGTGGCGCGAGACGCAGTTTAACGCCGGCGCCTCCGGCGCGACAGAAGCCTGGACGGGTCTCTTCACCACCAAGGTCGTGGCGCCGAAGAACGAGGCCGAGCTGAGGGCCAATCCGCTGGGGATCTACATCGCCGAGTTTCAATGGAGTCGTGAGCTATGAGCGCCTTGTCCCCCAGACGGATTTCCATGGGCGCTGCGGCCGGCTTGTTGGCGATGCTGGCGGCCTCGATCAGTCCTGCGGTTCAGGCGCAAACGCCGCCGCAACGCCCGGTCGCGCCCGTCGCGCGGCCTGTCGCGCAGACCGCTCCCGCGCCGGCCGCTCAGGCGCCCGTCCGGGCCGCGCCGAAGCGCAGACTTACGCCACGGCGCTACGCGCGGCCTACAGCGCTGACGACTGTGCAGTCGGCCAACAGCAGCGCGCGGGATTATCCAAGTGCTGGCGCCTATGTGAACGCCGCACTCTACTACGACTTCGAGCCGGGGCGGCTTTACACCGTTCACGCCAGCCCGCGCTTCCTTACGGCGATCTCGCTGCGCCCCGGCGAAAAGCTAATCTCCAAGGCGGCGGGCGACACGGTTCGCTGGGTGCTGGGTGAGACCGTCCAAGGCTCGGGCGCGACCCAACAGGTCATCGTGATGGTCAAGCCGATCCGCGGCGGCCTGCGGACCAACATCATCCTGACGACCGACCAGCGCACCTATTTGCTCGACGCGGTCAGCTATGAGGGCGACACCTACACCAGCGTCATCAGCTGGAACTATCCGCAGGAGGAGGCCCGCGAGCGGCAGGCCGCTCAGGCGGCCGAAACCCAAGGGGTGGCGGCTTCGGGCCTGGCGGTGGACTCGCTGCATTTCGGCTATCGCATCAAGGCCAACGGCTTTCGCGCGCCCCGTTGGCAGCCGGTCCGCGTCTTCGACGACGGCCTGAAAACCTACATCCAGTTTCCGCGTGACATGGCCTCGACGGAGGCGCCGCCGCTGTTCCTGATCGGGCCTGATAAGCAGGCCCAGCTCGTCAACTACCGCTATCTCGGCGGCTACTTTGTGGTGGACCGGCTGATTGATGTCGCGGAGCTGCGGCTGGGCGAGCGTAAGCAGCAAGTGGTGCGCATTACCCGCACCGGAGGCGGGTCATGATCCAGCTTCCGCCCGATGCGCCGCTGGGCGCGCCGCCGCGCAAGGCGTCGCCGGAAAGCGTGCTGGCTGCGCCCCGCACGCCGGTGACGCGCTGGAACCGCAAGTACCTGATCCTGGGCGCCACGGGCCTCGCCAGCGTCGTCGCTTTGGGCTTCTACCTGGGCTTCGGCGGGGCCCACGCGCCGCAGGCGCGACAGGAGGCGATCTCCGACGCCGCCGATACTGGTCAGGTTCAGACGCCGGCGATCTCGACCAAGTATGCCGCCGGCTATGCCGATCCGGCGCTTCAGGGCCTTCCCGGCACGGCGCCCCTGCCTCCAGCCGAGGGGACGCCGGGCGCGTCCGGCACCTTGCCGGCGGGCGCTCCGCCGCCTCCCCCTCCCCCCGCTCAGGTCGATCCGGCTGTGCAAGCCGCACGCGAACAGGCCCTGGCCGCGCGTACATCCGGCCCCTTCTTCGGCGGGCCGCCCGCTATGGCAGGATCACCTGCGGCGGATCCCGCCGCACTTGCCCGCCCGATCGCCGCGGCCGTAGGCGCCGCGGCCGAGCCGGCTGCCGCCGAGGTGCAGCCGGCCAATGGCCTGGCCGCCAAGCGCCAGTTCGCCGCCAGCGCGCGGACGGACGATTATCTGACCAACCCGCTGCAACCGGCGTTGAGCCCGTGGGAGGTGAAGGCCGGCAGCATCATCTCGGCCGCCTTGGTGACGGCCATCAATTCCGACCTGCCGGGTCAGGTGATCGCCCAGGTCACTGAGCCGGTCTACGACCACAGGACCGGGCTGACCGTGTTGATCCCACAGGGTTCACGGCTGATCGGCCAGTACGACAGCCAGATCGCCTACGGCCAGAACCGGGCCCTGATCGCCTGGAACCGGATCATCATGCCCGATGGCCGTTCCATCAACATCGGCGCGATGGCCGGCGCAGACCTCACCGGCGCGGCCGGCCTGCAGGACAAGACCGACGGCCATTTCGGTCAGCTAGCGCGGGGCGTGATCCTCTCCACCCTGTTCAGCGTCGGTGCGGCCGCCGCCCAGGACGCCGGCGACCGCAGCTCCGGCGCGCTGGTGGTCAACTCCGCCGCCAGCGGGGTCGCCAACTCCGCTCAGCAAGTGGGCCAGCAGATTACCGGCCGCGACCTCAATCGGCAGCCAACCTTGCACGTGCGGCCGGGATGGCCGGTTCGCGTGCTCGTCAGCAAGGACATGATCCTCGCTCCCTACCCGTAAGCGTGAGTGTTTCAGATGACCCCATCCGCGGAGAAGCTCGGGCTATTCCTGCCTGAGGGCCTTCACCAGGACATGCTCTTTACGGCGCAGCGCCTGAACAGGCGCAAGAATCCCCGGGGCTGCGTGCGGCTCATCTATGAGCGGGCGTTCCGCGAGTTGGTCGAGGCGCTGGATCGCGGCGACACGATCGTCTTCCCGGCCGTGCGCGGGGCGAAGGACCGGGTCTCTGTCCGCTTGTCCAGACCGCTTTGCCTGCAGATCCGCCGGCAGACCGACGCCCTCAACCTCAAGCTCACCGACTTCGCCTTTACGGCGATCCAGCGCTTTCTGCACAGCACTCAAGGACCCGCCCATGACGCGCCCCGCCAAGACCGCCCTGGCCCTCGGCAAGATTGATCTCGAGGAGAAGACGACCGATCTGCGGCTGAGGTTGAAGGGCAAGCTCGCCGTTGACCTGGCCGACTACCAACGCGCCTTCGCCGAGGCCAACGACCAGTCGCTCGAACTCGAACAACTGGTCCCCCATATCCTTGCGGCCTTTATGGACGCCGACAAGGGATTCCAGGCTTGGCGCCGGATGCAGGAGAAGATCGCATAGCGGCGCACCGGGACGCTGAACCGATATTGCTGGCCGCGGCTCGGCTGCGTGAGCGTTGGGCAAGGCGCGGCGGCTCAAGACGCCCCGCCACACACCCGAACCCCGCCCAGCGGCCTTCGCCTGACGGCCTATTGTTTGGACCCGGTGGGTGCGGGTCCACCGGTGCAGACTTGCTTGGTCCCAGGACACGACCATGTGGAGGAGCAGGACCACCTGCCAGCGGCGGACTTACAGAAGACCTCCTTCAGGCTGGCTTGGGCGCGCTTGCAGCCCAGAAGCATCTCTGGCGCACGCGCCTTGGCCTCGGCCTCGGCCCGGGTCGGCATGAAAGGCGAGCCTAGATACTGGCCAACGATCGGCACGGTCTTGCAGACCTGCGGTGGACCAGAGGCGCCGCTCTGCGAAGTCTGAGGCCGCGGCGTCTTTGCAGCAGCCGGTCTTGCCGCGGTGGCGCCGCCGCCGCTCGTCGTGGCCTTCGGGCTTGCGCTATTCGACTCAACGATAAGGCCCGCATCTCGCGTAGGCTTAGGTGCAGACGCCTTGGCGCTCGTGAGGTTGGGCGACCACCAGGTCTTCGATAGGCCGGTGAGGCGCTTTACGTATACGGTCCAGCCGCCGATCGCCTCAAACTCAGTGTCCGGCTTGGCCCAATCCGGTGGCTCGCCCTCACTGAAGTAGTTGTCACACTTCACGCGGGCGTCGAGGTCGGGTCGCCGAGCGGCGACCTCAGCCTCGAATCGGGACTGAAACTGCGAAAAACTCACATTGGGGATGTCGCGGGTGGCAACGCCCTCGGTGACGTACTTCACAGTATCGCCCTGCCAGACCTCACAGTAGTAATGGTTGCCATATTCCTCGCTGAAGGCCGGCGCCGCTGCAGTGAGGCTTAAGGCGGAGACGCCCAGCGTCAGGGGGGCGGCGATCCAGGCCTTGGGGTTCGAAGCGCGCAAGTCGGGTCTCCAGCATTTTTAGGTGCGGACAGGCGATCAAGACCGCCACGGATTGGCGATCCGCCATCTGCTGGCTGCGATTTGCGGTCGAAAGCTTGGCGGCGTCATCGGCGATTGTGGGGTGCGCTTCTACCCATCCTGTGGAGACCCCGTTGACCTCTGCCCGGGCCGCCGCACATCTGAGCCCGAGGAATTGGGGTGAGCCGTGGATCGCGATCAAAGGGCGATTGAGCTGTTCCTGGCGCCGGAGATCCTGTTGGCGCCGGCCGCTCAGCCGCCGCTGACGGCCGAACGCGCCTTCTCGCCTATTTTGCGCCCTGAAAGCCTCGCAGTCGCGGTGCTGAACACAAAAGGAGAGGTGCTTGACGCCTCGCCGCTGTTCCTGGCCGAGGGCGCGACGCAGCTCATAGATCGGGAGGCCGTAGGCTTGGCGATGCGACGCGACCGACCGGTCAGCCGCCCGGTCGCTGTTCAACGTTGCGGCGCCGTGCATCCGGTCGTCTTCACCTATATGCGGGCGGCTCGCGCGCGGGCCCTAAACGCGGTGCTGCCAGCGCTTGCCGAGGCGACCGCCGAGCCTCGCGTGGTCGTGTTGGCCTCGCTGTCGGCGGGAGCCGGTCCCCTCGATTGGGCCTGCGAACGCTTTGGTCTCAGCGGTCTGCAGCGGCGCGTCGTAGCGACCGTTGTCCACACAGGTTCGATCAAGCGGGCTGCTACCGAGCTTGGCGTCGCCTACGACACGGCGCGCGAGGCGCTTTCGGGCTGCTATCGCCGCACAGGGACGCGGCGCGTGTCAGAACTGGTTGGCCGGCTTTCTGCACTGGCTTTTGGTCTGTTGCCTTCGGATCGGGACGCTTCAGTCCTGCTCACCGACATCTGGGGCCTGAGCCAGCGGCAAGCTGCGGTGGCGCTGCTGGTGGCCAGCGGCGTGTCCCGCAAAGAGGCCGCCCGCGCCCTCAAGCTGTCAGCGGCGGTGGTCCGCAAGGAGCTCGAGCACATATTCGACATCCTTCAGGTCACGACCGAGAGCGAGCTGGCACGGGCCCTTGCCGGCCTGGAGGCTCAGGCCGCGCTGTTGGCAGGCGAGCCTGGCTTCATGAGCACGCCAATCGAGCCCTTGAGGCTGCGGCCGCGGCCGGACGGCTCGCTGACCGCCTGGAGCGATTACGGGCCTGCCGATGGCCGCCCGGTGCTCTTCGTGCATTCCAGTATGACCACGCGGATCGCCCCGCGAGGTCTGGTGGCCGCCTTGCAGGCGGCAGGCTTTCGGCCAATCGCCGTTGACCGGCCTGGCTTTGGCATGAGTGATCCCCTCCCCGGCGTGAAGGCTGGCGCGCACGATCCGTTCGAGGCGGCGGCGCAGGATTTCGTGGCGCTGGCGGACGCGCTGGGTGTGCCGCAGTTTGACGTCGTCGCTCGCGGCGGCGCTCAGTTCGTGGTCGCCCTCGCGCGGCTCGCGCCGGCTCTCCTGGGCCGCGCGGTGCTCGTGAACCCGGATCCGCCATCGGGCCTCGACAGCCGCCGGGTCGGGCCGCTTGGGGTGCTGAAGGAAATCTATCTGCGGCGTCCGGAGCTGATCCGGCCCGCAATCCAGGTCCTGGCCCGGCGGCTGACCCGTGATCGACTGCGCAGCATGTTTGAGGTGTCCATGCGAGGTAGTCCGGCCGATGAGCGCGCCATCGCGGACACCGAGATATTTGATGACTATCACCGATCCACCCGCATGTTCGCGACCGGTCGCATCGAGGGCTATGTCAATGAACAGGTCGCCTTGGCCAAGTCGGAAGCAGCGCTTGGCCTATGCAGGCGCCCGGACTGGACGGTGCTGATCGCCGAGGGCGACACCCTGCATGATCCCGACATCGTCGAGCGATACTGGCGCGCCGTGCTGCCGGACAGTGACTTTGTCCGCGCGCACAACGCCGGCCGGTTCTTGGCCATGACCCACACTGACCTCGTGGTCCAGGCGCTGACCGCCCGACCACGGGCTTAGACGATTGAAGCGGCGCTGGGGCGCCGCGCCGGCCAAGGCGCTGTGGGGTGGCGTTCCGTTAGCGACCGCGCCACAGCCTGTGAGTCGGGCCAGCGGGACTCTTATCGCGGGCGGCGTCAACCGCTCCAATTGAGCCTTTTTGGCCAAAAAAGTGCAATTCCAAGCCTTTAGGAATCGCCAGACTCACGGAACGCTAATTCCGCCCGAGTCGCGTTGCGGGCTCTCCATGCGCGCTCGGTCTGTGAGGACTTCATCTTGACCTAGACGAGACCCTAAACGGCGAGAGCCCCCCGTTGGCGCGGGAGGCTCTCGGAAATCGCAGGCGCCGTGTGGGAGCGGCTTGATGTGATCGAGGAACCCTAGGCGGCGCATATTGCGTCGTCAAGGTCTCGAACCGAAGACCTATGGTCTTTTGCCTGCCGGTTTCGCAACCGCGAAGCGGCCTCGTCCCCATAGGGAAGGGACGACATGCAAACGGCCTTGGCTGGCGACGATTGGCGACCAGGCTTCGCCAAGCGCGCGCCTAATTTCGATAGGGTCTGCGCCCAGGCGCGCGCTTGGCGCTGGCAGGCTGGCGTCACTGTCGCGCGGATCGCTGCGGCGGTCCTGAAAGGCACGCCGATGCTGACCGTGCAACAGCGCATGACGCTGCTGCTCTATATCGAGCACCTCAACCAGGACCGGCTTGAACAGGACGTGGCGACGGTCTGGCCTGGCACGCGCCTGATCGCTGACTATCTGGGCTGTACGGAGAGCAACGCCCGGGCCCACCGTCGGGCGCTGGAGGCGGCAGGTTTCATGGTTCGCGACTATACCCGCGCCAACCGCCCAGCCGGTGTTGAAGCCTATGATCTGGCCCCGTTGGTGGCGCGGCTCGATGAACTGGAGGCCGCGGATCTCGCGGTTCGCGAAGCGGCTCAGGCCCGAAGGGCCGCCTATTCCGAAGCCGTCGTCTTCAGTGAAAGAAATACCGCCCGGGCGCCAGGATTCACCCACCTGGAACAGTCCCATCAGAACATCAGTTCTTCTGTACGAGAAAAGGACGCGCCTACAGCGCGACATCAGTCTGATAGTCGGCGACCTCCGGCCGCCGAGCCCGGCACGGCCTCCAAATCCTCGGGTCAACGCCCTGGCACCCGACAGAACGGCGCCCTTTGCTCTCCGGAGGGAGCAAGCGGTTTCTCCGGCGCCTTCTCGGAGGGGTCCGCGCCTGCGGAAATGGTCCGCCTGGAGCTTAGGGCCGCCTTCCAGGTGTCTCCCCGCATCGCCGCGCTGGTGGGGCCTGTCGCCGTGGCGGATCCGGCCAGCGTCACGCCTGCCGACCTCGCGCGGGTGGCGGCCGCAGTCCACGATCTTCTGCCCGAGCTTGAGCGGAACAATGACCAGACCTTCGCCTGGGCCTTGAAGCGGCACGGGGTGCGCGCGCTCGCCATGCTGGCGATCGCCATCGAGGACCCCGACGTCCGCAGCCCCTGCAAATACTTTGGCCGCATGGCCTCCTACGAGCCGAAGGGGGCACCCGACCTGCGCCTCAACTTCGCCCGCGTGCTCAAGGCCAAGGGCGATATTCCGCCGCCGGCGGCCCTGCCCGAACCTGCGCCGCTGATGGCCGCGCCGGGGGCTGACGATCCGGTATGGGTTGCGATCGCCGCGCCGTTACGGCGCTTGGTGCGCGAGGGGGCCTATGGCAGCTGGTTCGGACGGGTCGGGTTCCACGGCCTGACCGACGGCGTCTTGCAGTTGTCGACCCCCAGCCAGATCGCCGCCGACAGGATCAAGAGCCAGTACCTCAACGCCATCCTTCACGCCGCCGAGGTAGCGGAAGTGTTCGTCGAGCGCGTGGTGATCACCCTGCGCAAGGATCAACGATGATCTCGCGGCTGAGCATTCTCATGGCGGCGGTCGGGGTGATGGCCGCGGGTCCCGCCGAGGTGACGGGCCAGGCCCGCGTCGTCGACGGTGACACCTTCATCGTCGGGGCCGAGCGGGTGCGGCTTTGGGGCGTTGACGCACCGGAGGGCCGCCAGGTCTGTCAGGACGCCCAGGCCCGGACCTATGCCTGCGGCGACGTCGCGGGCGACCAGCTCGTGCGGTTGATCGGCGGCCGAGCCGTGCGCTGCGAGATCACGGATCGCGATCCCTACGGCCGCGCCGTCGCCCGCTGCCGGGCCGGATCGACGGACCTTGGCGAAGCCCTGGTCCGCGCCGGATGGGCGGTCGACTTCCGCCAATTCAGCCGCGGCGCCTATGCCAGGGTCGAGGCCGAGGCCCGCCAGGCGCGGCGCGGCCTATGGGCCGGGCGGTTCGAGACGCCCTCGAGCTGGCGGGCGGACGCGCGCCAGGTTCAGCCGGCGCCAGCCGGACCCCCGACTTCGGGATGCGTGATCAAGGGCAACATCAACGCCAAGGAGCGGCGCATCTTTCATGTGCCCGGCCAGCAGGATTACGCCGCGACCCGCATCGACACGGCCCGCGGCGAGCGCTGGTTTTGCTCGGCGGCCGAAGCCCTAGCTGCGGGCTGGACGGCGGCGGCGCGGTGACCCGATCCTGTCAGTCCCTTCCAATCGTGATCGTGGGGATGAAGCCGGCCGTCCGGTTATTGTCAAAGATGGTCATGGCCAGGTCGGATTTCGGCATCCACACCCGGCCAAGCTCGACGGCCAGCGAGGCGGGCATGGCGGGGAAGACATGCAGGATGGCGTCTTCGCCATGCTCGGCTTTGATGCGATCGAACAACGACCGCATCAGTTTTCGAAAGGCCGCTTGATCTTCCGGCCGGCGCAGGATGTCGTTGTGGGGCTCCGCCGCCGTTACCGACCAGATGGCGGCGTCATCCCCAAGAAGCTTGGTGATGCGCTCGTCGGTCACGGTCGCACTGATGCCGAGCTTTAGGGCGACGGGGCGGCCACGTCCCGAGGCCGGTGGCGTGACGGTGAAGGTGATGGGCGGCTGATCGGCCTGCCAGGCCCAGGTCACCGGTTCGCGATGGCGTTGGCGCACTATGGCCGGGACAATGTCGCAGAGCAGGCGGCCGAGCTCGATCAACAGGGGCTGCGGCGCCAGCGCGAAGACGCTGAGATGGCGCACCTCCTGCCGCTCCACCCGCCCGCGGACCTTGGCCTCGAACTGCCGGCGCAGGTTGTCGCGCTGGAAGATCCAGTAGGCGGGCTCGTCGTCCTTGTAGGCGCACCCGACGAGCTCCAGGTCGATCGTCTGACCGCAGGCCGGTTGGTGGTGGGGCGGCATGGCCGCGAAGATAGCCTTGGTCGAGACCAGGGCTTCGTTCTCGCCGATGTTGGCCCCGAAGCGGATGACATGAGAGGCGCGGTCCTCGTCGATCGCGGTCAGGACCTGGATGCGGCTCTCGTGCTCGGCCTTCATGGCCAGCAAGACCGGCTCGGGGTGGCCGGCGACGTCGACCACATCGATCAGCTTGTGGTGGGTGGCGCACATCAGCATGAGATTTTCGAGCGCGCGGGCTAGCAGCGGTGAGCGCACCGGATCACCGCGCGGGCCCTCGACACTGTCGCCCACAATGTGGGCGATGAACCCAAAGGTCGCGTCTTCGCGCCCAGAGATCAGATCGCCGACCAGGTCCTGGTTGCACCCTCGGTACTGGCAGCGCCCGCCGGCTCGCGCCCACAGCGCCGACTGGGTTTTCTGCGGGATGGTCGTCTTGGCCATCAGGCGCGCTCCACGTGCCGGCTGGTCCCGGTCCATTCGCCGGTGGCGCGCCAGCCCTCGTAGGGGACCAGCCAGTCGGTGATCCAAGGCACAGTCGTCTCGGCCAGCAGGTCGGCCGGAGACCACTCACTCGAGTCGGGATCGAGCATGCACAGCGTCACCTCCCCGTCCGGCCCGTAGTAGACGTGGGGCAGCATGCCTTCGGCGTCGCCGCGGCGCGGCCGCAGCGCCGGGGACAAGATCTCGACCTGCGGCTGCACGACCCGAACGCTGTAGCGCTCGACCATCAGCGGCGCGCGATAGAAGATGCCGACCCGGTAGGTCTGCAGAAGCGGCCGGACCGTCCCCTGCCACAGGGCCGCCGGTCCTTCGCTGCGGACAAGCTTGAAGGCCGGCCACAGCCGCGACATCGCCTCAATCTGTGTGTCGATCGATAGGCTCACGAGAAGCGGCGCTCGCCCATGCTGGTGTGCGCCCGGGCCGCGACCGGCGCCAGGCTGGCCAGTGAGCCGGTGATCGCAGGCTTGGCCGGGGTGAAGAGGCCGCCCTTGGGCGTATAGCCGTGCTGGCCGGCCTTCACCTGCCGGCCGAGGCGGTCGTTGAACGCCTTGACCGACCGCGTCACCACGCGCTCGCCGAACTGCACCCGCAGCCAGGCCTGGAGATCTTCCAGTTGCACGTTGCCCCGTTGAGCGGCCTCCAGGCCGTTGGCCAGGGTGTGGAGATGCCGCGCATAGCCTTGTTGCTGGGTCTGGTTTTCAGGCCAGCGATCGGTGAACAGCTCGGCGGTGAACTCCGGGTTCGGGACCGACAGCAGGCGGCCCTGGCGCGCCGCCTCGTCGATCGCACGCGCCGTCCAACGTGCCTGACGGATCACCATGTCGGCCAGACCCATCCCCGGCTGGGCCGCATGCCCCGCGTGGCAGGAGAGCACGATCGAAGGCGGTACGCGGCCGGTTTCGTCGGCATAGGCGATGTTGCGATGACGCTTGAGCAGCTGCAGGGCCACCGTCGTCACACTCTTGATGATCAGGGGCGTCTGCTCGGGCACGTCGTGGACGTCGGCGTCGGCGAAGGCGATGCCGGCCTGCTCATAGAGACGCTCGTTCAGGGCCTTGGCGAAGCGCTCTTCGGTCGGGGTGCGCGCGGTGTACCAGTCGCCGAAGGCGTAGGCGTTCATCGGCACATAGCGGCCGGGCGCGGCGCCGGCCCCCTTCTTGGCGTGGGCGATCACGCCCTCCTTCTCCTTGTAGGCCGTGCGGCGCGCCGGGGTGACGTCGAGGTGCATGCCGTCGGCGTAGTAGAGGGTGACGCAGCGCGTCTGCCGCACGATCTTGCTGACCGGGTAGCCGGCCAGGGCCGCCCCAAGATCATCGAGCAGGGCCTCGGGCCCATCGTCGCGGCCCGTGATCTCGGCGACGATGTCGATGTCGTATTCGTCGTCCGTGCCGCGGGTAGAGATCGTCGCGTCGATCCGCATCGAGCCTTGCGGATAGAAGCACGCGACCCGCCCGTTCAGCGGGCTGCCCGGGCGCTCAATATAGGTGCGGACCGCCTCATAGCGGCCCACCGCCTTGGCGTGGAGGCCGGGCGGGAGCTGCAGGCTAATGGCGATCTCCGCCAGGACGGCGTCCAGCGGATCGGCGAAGGGGTCTTTGGGCGGCGGCCAGGCCATGGCATCCTCGGTTTACAAAAATGGGCGAAACAGCGTTACTTCGCTCAAGACGTGGGGAGCCCCTGAACCAATTCAAGGGGTGTTGGTTTACAAATATGCGCTTAAATGCGAGTTTTGTAAACTGCGTGAAGGAGCGGGCGATGATCGGACGGAGACTGAAGGTGGCGCGTGCGTCCGCTGGCCTGTCGCTGCGCGAGCTTGCGGCCCGGATGGACGGCGTGGTGACGCCCCAGGCCATCGGCAAATATGAGCGCAACGAAGACATGCCGGGCTCGCGCGCCCTGATGGCGCTGGCCTCGGCGTTGGGCGTCAGCGAGGGCTACCTGCTCAGCGACGAGGAGCTGGTGCTGGAAGGCGTGGACTTCCGCAAGAAGACGTCGGCCAAGGAGGAGGCCACGGTCGAGGCGCTGACGATCCAGATGCTGGAGCGCTACCTGGCCATCGAAGACCTGTTGCAGCTGAAAAGCGTCGATTGGGAGCAGCCCCGCAGCGCGCCCTACCCCGTCAGCGACATCCGCGACGCCGAAGACGCCGCCCGCTCCGTGCGCGAGGAGTGGGGCTTGGGCCATGATCCGATCCCAAAGCTGGCCGAATTGCTCGAGGAGCGGGGTATCAAGGTCCTCTCGCTGGATCTTGAGGACATCGACGGCTTGGCCGCGCGCGTTCGCCGTCACGGGCGCGACGCCGCCCGGGTCGTGGTTGTTCGGCGAAATATCTGGGCGGAGCGCAAGCGCTTCACGTTGGCGCACGAGCTTGGCCACATGGTCATGGCCCCGGCTGTTGGCGTTGATGAGGAGAAGGCCGCGCACCGCTTCGCGGGGGCCTTCCTAATGCCGGCCGATGTGGTTCGGGCCGAGGTCGGGGCCCATCGCTCGTCGATCAGCATTGGCGAGCTGGTTGCGCTCAAGAAGCGCTTCAGCGTCAGCGTCCAGGCCATCGCCTTTCGGTGCAAGGACCTGGGGATTATCGACGCTAAGGCCTTTTCGGACCTCTACAGAGAATTCAAACGTAGAGGTTGGCGCGATCCGCCGTTCGAGGAGCCGGCGGTCATGCAGGCCGAGGAAGAAGAGCCCAAGCGCTTCGAGCGCCTATGCCTGCGGGCCCTGGCCGAGAATGTGATCGGCGAAGGCCGCGCGGCCGAGATGCTGGGTATCTCGATGCGCGACCTCGACGCGCGCCTGGAACAGGTGGCGTGATCCATGACGGTCCTCGTCTCGGACACCTCGGTCATCATCGACCTGGAACGAGGCGAGCTGCTGGAGTCGGTCTTCCGGTTGACGGTCGATTTCGCCGTGCCGGACCTTCTCTTCCATCGCGAGGTGGCCGGCCCCTTGGGCGACCGGCTTCTGGCGCTTGGTTTGCGGGTTGAGGAATTGTCGCCCGGCGAGGTGCAGGGCGCGACCGTGCTTCGCCGGGCTGACGCCAGCCTATCCTTGCCCGACACCTTCGCCTTCGCCCTGGCTCAGGGGCGACAGTGGACGCTGCTGACCGGGGACGCGGGTCTCAGGCGCACCGCCGAAGCCCATGCCCTCGATGTCCACGGCACGCTTTGGGTTCTGGATCAGCTGGAAGCGCAGGGGGCTTGCAACCTTGAGGCGCTGGCGGCGGGCTTGGCCAAGGCCTCGGGACATCCGCGGTGCCGTCTGCCGAGGGCCGAAGTCAACGCGCGCCTGGCCCGATATCGGCGATGAACTGCCGCTGGAGCGGCCGACCCGTCTCAGATCCGGCGCCGCTCTGACGCGGTGATGATCAGAGGGCCATCCAGCCCGGCAGTTCGCGGTCGAGGTCGGCTTGGTCAAAGACATAGACCAGCGCGTCGATGTGCGCGTCGCCGCGGATTTGAGCGGCCGCAAGTCGATGATTTCCATTCTGCACGCCAATCGGAAGTCCATCCGGCTGGGGCTGTAGGTCCAAGACAATGGCATGATCATCGCTCGGCAGGCCGTCGCGGACGAAGGTCGCCACTCGTTTGATGTGGAATGAGCGACCGCCTGGGCCTTGAAGGTCGTCTTTTACCTCGTCCCAGGAGCGAGGCTCGTAAGCGCCTTGTTCGACAGCTTCAACGATTTCACGGGCCTCGATGGGGTCGCAGCCCCAGAGCCGTCCGGAGAGGGGATCTACCTTCCCCGTCAAGCTTACGATCGGGATGCGGATCCGCTTGAAGCCCATCGCCACGCCCTAGGTCCCGACGCGATCGCCGCTGATATTGAAAAAGCGCGAATTCAGGTCCAGCCATACGTTCGACCGCTTGTTGCCGGTGTGCTGGCGTTGGCCCTGCTCATCCAGGTAGCCGACGCAGACATTGATCCAGAACCGGAATTCGCCGAGGTCGAACTGCCAGACGTTGAAGCGCAGCTGCTTGCCATCGGTATCGTGGACGCGGTTCAGCCGGCATATCGTCACCACCAACATGACCGGGCCCGCGGGGTTCCGGTCCCACAGATCGTCGTCGTGGAGGAAAGCGTTGAAGTCACCGGGCGAGAACTCGAAGCCCTTGATGCGCTCGACGGTGGCCCGGTCCTTGTAGGGGTGCGAGTGGAAGTCCCCGAGAAGGGTCAGCTCCGGCGCCAAGCGCTCCATGACCTCGGCCATCAGGTCGGTGGCCTCGGCTTTCGGCGTGACCGAATCCGTCTGCCGGTCGGCCGAGAGGCTGACGGCCAGCCGTTCGAGGAAGATGATGTGCTCATCGCCGCTGATCCGGCGGTGACCCCAGATCGGGCCTATGGTCTCGATCTCGGTCTGAAAGCCGTCGCCGTGACAGTAGGCCTCGATGGCGCCCATGATCGCCGCTTCCAGGAAGCGGTCAGACATCCGAACACGATAGTCGACCATGGTCCGTCCCGCCTGCTGTTCGCTGGATTGGCGGGCGGTCTAAGCCGCGCCGAGATCCTGGCCCGAGGCCGGGGCCGATCCGGCGTTCTGAGGTTGCCGGTCGGTCGACAGGGTGATGGGGCCGAAGTAGCCGAAGTCGTCACGGCACATGGCGATGGCGCGGGCGACGTCGCGGTAGACGCGCGGTTCGTCGGACTTGAACATGGCCAGGCGGTGTTCGCCCGAACGGCCGGCCAGGCGCAGCCAGACGCTCCACTCGCCCGCTTCCGACTCGGTGAGCCGGACTTCCTTGATTGAGCCGCCGCGTTCCAGGAACCAATTGACGTTGCGGGCGCGGATCGGGAAGTCGGGATTGGTCGCGATGACCCAGGCCTCCTCGCGGGCGTCCGTTTCTGTTTCCCGTTCAGCCATCATCTGCTGCGGCAAAGCCTGCTCCCCTACAATCGTGCTTAACTTGGCAGAAAAGCACCGTGCTGTCGCGGGGCGGTTGGCGACGAAGCGTGACAGTTCGCCCGGTTTTGCCGGGCAGGCGTCGTATTTTTGAGCCGCATTGCTGGGTCCTGTCCTCTGAGCGGCCATGGCGTGCGCCTTGAAGCGCGAGGCGGGGGGGAGCGCCCTCCCCCTGAGTCGCGAAGGCAGGCCTTGAGCGCCTACCCCCTCCAGCGGGGGCGGTCCTCCCAGGCTGTGCCAAAACTCGCCGGCCGCCCTGGCGTGGACGCCGCATCGAGCCGGCCGTTTAGGCCGACGGTGTCA
>NZ_JBHTLQ010000042.1:0-33605 GCF_042679085.1 Phenylobacterium conjunctum
TCCTCCGTCGCCCGCCAGGCCCGCGTCGCCCTGGCCGACGAGGTCGGCGAGGCGCTCAGCGCGCGGATGGCCCTGATCCTGATCGGCGAGCGGCCCGGCCTGTCCTCGCCGGACAGCCTCGGCGCCTACCTGACCTTCGCCCCCCGGCGCGGCCGCACCGACGCCGAGCGCAACTGCGTCTCCAACATCCGCCCCCAGGGCCTCAGCTACGACGAGGCCGCCTTCAAGATCGCCTGGCTGATCGGTGAGGCCCACCGCCTCGCCCTGACCGGCGTCGCCCTGAAGGACGAAAGCGACCTGGTCCGCCTTGCGCCTGGCGGCCCCGCGGCCCAGATCGGCGACCTCGGAATTTGACGAGCTAACCGCTTGTTTATCATAGAAGTGGGATCAGTACCGGGCCTGGAGTCGCCCCATGGTCGGTCTCGTCCCGACACGTAACACCGCCGAAGTCGACCTCGTAGCCCGGCTGCACGAGCTGTCGCGCACCGGCACGCACTCGCGGATGCTGCTGGATCGCGAAGGGCGGATCGTCTGGGTCAACAACGGCTTCGAGCGGATGACCGGCCTGAGCGCCGCCCAGGCCTGCGGCCAGACCCCGCCCCAGCTTCTGCAACCCCCGAACGCCGACGCCTGCGCGCGCACCGACTTCACCGCGCGCATTGTTGAGGGTCAGGCCTTCCGCCTGGAAATTGAGATTCGCGGTCCTGACGGCGCCTCGACCTGGGGCGACCTGCATGTCCGGCCGTTGCACGGCGAGGATGGCGGCGTCGAGGGCTTCACCGGCCTTCTGATCGAGAGTTCCGAGACCCATCGCCTGCAGGAACAGCTCAAGGCGGCGGCCACGTCCCTGTCCTCCGCCGCTGAACTCGCCCGCCTGGGCGGCTGGGAGGTTGATCTCCGCCGCAATGAGGTCCGGCTCAGCCTCGAGCTCAATGCGATCCTGGGGCGCCCGCGCCTGGTGGAGCCCATCGACGGCGCCCTGAACCTCTATGTCGAGGACGAGCGCGAGCGGGTGGGCGGCCTGATCGGCGCGGCGATCGCCACCGGCGAGCGCCTGGAGTTCGAGGCCAAGGCGCTCACCGGCGACGGCCAGGAAATCTGGCTGCGGGTCATCGGCCAGCCGGAAATGGTCGGCGGGCGTTGCGTGGCGGTGCGCGGCGCCAGCCAGGACATCACCGGCCTGGTGCAGGCCAACGCCGACCTCAAGGCCTCAGAGCGCTTCGCCCGGGGCGTATTCGACGGCATCAGCGCCTTCATCATGGTCATCGACGCCGACGGAGTGATCGTCGAGGCCAACAAGGCGTTCCGGACCGCGGCGGCGGACCTGGCCAAGGTGGACGCCTACCCCATGCGCCGGAACCTGTTCTCGATCCTGTCGACCCTGCCCGGCCGCCATGGCGCCGCCCTGACCAAGGGCATCCGCGCAGTCCTGGCCGGCGAGCGGCCGAACTTCAGCCGGGCCTACACCTCCAGCAGCGGGGAATGGTTCCGTTGCACGGCCTCGCGTTTCGACGGCGACGGCCCCGTGCGCTGCGTGGTCATCACCCAGACCATCGAGGACCTGAAGCGCCAGGAACGGCGCCTGATGGAGATGAACCAGCGGCTGAAACGCGCCCGCGACGAAGCCAACTCGGCCAGCGCGGCCAAGTCCGCCTTCCTGGCCACCATGAGCCACGAGATCCGTACGCCCTTGAACGGCGTGTTGGGCATGGCCCAGGCCATGGCCCGCGATGAACTCTCTCCGGCCCAGCGAGAACGGCTGGGGGTCGTACGTCAGGCCGGCGAGACCCTGCTGACCCTCCTGAACGACCTGCTGGATCTCTCGCGCATCGAATCGGGCCGGCTGGAGTTGGAGGACGGTGTCCTCGACATCCGCCGGTTCGTCGCCGGGGCGCAGGCGACCTTCACGACGCTGGCGGCCGACAAGGATGTCTCCCTGACCATCGAGGTGGCGCCGGAGGCCGAGGGTCAGTGGCGGGGCGACCCGACCCGCGTGCGCCAGATCCTCTACAATCTGGTCTCCAACGCCGTGAAGTTCACCGCCCGCGGATCGGTCCAGGTGCGGGTGCGCCGCGAGGAGCCGCACCTGATCCTGGAGGTGGCCGACACCGGCCCCGGCATCCCCAGCGATCGCATGGGCCTGCTGTTCGAGAAGTTCGTGCAGGTCGACACCTCGACCACGCGGCGCTATGGCGGCTCCGGGTTGGGATTGTCCATCTGCCGGGAGCTGACCGAAATGATGGGCGGAGACATCGAGGCGCAGAGCCAGGAGGGCGTGGGCTCGGTGTTCACCGTCCGCCTGCCCCTGGAGCGTGCGCCGGACAGCCTGCTGGCCAGTCAGGCTCTGGCGGACGACGCGACGCTCTCAGCGGCTCCGGCCGGGCTGCGCATCCTGGCGGCCGAAGACAATCCGATGAACCAGCTGGTCCTCAAGACCCTGCTCGCCCAGCTGGACCTGGAGGTCACCTGCGTCGCCGACGGCCGCCAGGCGGTGGAGGCCTGGGCCTCGGACGCCTGGGACGCCGTGCTCATGGATGTCCAGATGCCGGTGATGGACGGGCCAGACGCCACCCGCGAGATCCGTCGGCTGGAACGCGAGACCGGGCGCGCGCGCACCCCGATCATCGCCCTGACCGCCAACGCCATGGCGCACCATCACGAGGAATACCTGTCGGCGGGCATGGACGTCCTGGTGCCCAAGCCTCTGCAGCTCGAGCGGCTGCTCATCGCCATCCAGCAGGTCCTGGAGGACGAAGAGGCGACGGCCTGAGCCCTTCCCAATCTGACGGAACCCGCCAGATCGGATCGGAAGGGCTCAAGTTCAAAGGCTAAGAGCATTTTTCGATCCGATAACCGTTTCACACTTATCGGAAAATGCTCTCCGCCGCCTTCAAGGTCGGGTCAGGGTTTCTTGACCGCCTGGACCTCGATCTCCGCCAGCATGCCCGGCGCCACCAGGGCCGCCACCTGGGCCGTCACCCGCGCCGGCTTGTTGGGCTGTTCCTTGGTGCCGAAGAACTGGGTGTAGCCTTCCATCATCCCGGCGAAGTCCATCTTGCCGCCGTTGGCAGGATCGCCGACCAGATAGACCCGCATCATCACCACGTCGCCCATGGTCAGGCCCTGGGCCGTCAGGATGTCCTGGATCTTCTTCATGATCCCGATGGTCTGAGTCTTGGTGTCGCCGAACTCCGGCGCGGTTCCGGCCGGGGCGCCGGCGTTCAGGACCGGCGGGGTCTGACCCGAGACATAGACCGTCGTATAGCCCGGCGGCACCACGGTGGCCGACGCGATGGCCGCGGTGGGCGCGCCCACATGGACCACCTGGGCGGCGGCGGGCGCCGCGGCGGCCATCAGGGGCAGAAGGGCGGCCAGAACAAGTTTGCGCATCGGGGTCTCCATCAGGGCTTCGCGCCGCGCTCTCGGCGGCTTTGGATCTCGTCGTCGACTATGAGCCCACACGCGGCGACGCCGCGAAAGAGGCTGGCTGTGATGGAGCCCGGCCGGGCGCTGGGGGCAAGCGCGCTTGGCTCAAGCCCCCGCCGGAGGCCCCAGATGCTTGACCGGCAAGCGCTTTGATTAGGCGCCGGGCGCCCCGGGCGCCTGGGAATTGACCCATTTTCTCCAACGCGCACCGCCCCCTCACAATGGTTGAACATGCTCAGCCAGCGGACGAAGTGATCAAGTTTCGGGCGCCACAAGCCGAAATATTCATCAAATATTGATTGAACAGCTCCCGGTCACCATCCCCAAACTGAGAGTATCACGCCCCTGTGATCGTCACGATCCGACGGCGTCCGCCCATTTCATGAGCACAGATAGCCCAATTGGACTCCTTTTCGGCGCCTCTGTCTCACTCAGGCTCAGCTGAATTGACACCCCTAAGGATTCGTGACGAGCCTTCATCTCAAGACGACGCATCCGTTTCAAATTCGCGTCGATCATAAGGCGCTCAAGCGTCGCAAATACGAGTCGGTGGGGAAACACACGGGTCGGGCTCTCAATTGAGAGTTACGAGATCGCGTGCTGATGCAAACTATTAGCAAATTTCATTTTGCGAGACCGGTCATATTCTGTCCGATGCGCGCTCCGCAAACGCTCAACACCAGCGAATACACGCAGATCAACAACAACGCTTCGAAAGACGCTGGCGCGATGTCCGCCGCCGGATCCGCCGGAGCCTTCGGATCACTCGCCCAACTCAAGGGCGGCTGAGCAAACGCGGCCGGTGGGGCCGCCAAGGAATGAGGGGCAATAAGTCATGACAAGAACACAGCGTATCGGCTGGCTGGCAGGGGTCTCCCTGGCCAGCCTGGTGGCCGCCGTAGCATCCAGCGCGTCGGCCGACGACGCCGCCGCCGCGGGCGTCGCGGTCGAGGAAGTCATCGTCACCGGCACGCGCCAGACCGGCCTGAAGGTCGAGGACAGCCCGGCGCCGGTGCAGGTGGTCGACACCCAGGCCCTGGCCCGGACCGGCCAGACCGATCTGCGCCTCGGCCTCGCCAATGTGGTGCCGTCCTTCAACGCCCAGGCCTTCGGCGGCGACACCGCCAACCTGACCCTGTCGGCCCGCCTGCGCGGCCTGTCGCCCAACCACGCCCTGGTGCTGATCAATGGCAAGCGCCGCCACACCACCTCGAACCTGGCCGTGCTGTCGGGCGCCTATCAGGGCGCAGCCGCCGCCGACCTGTCCTTCATCCCGACCGGCGCCGTGGGCCACATCGAAGTGCTGACCGACGGCGCGGCCGCCCAGTACGGCACCGACGCCATCGCCGGCGTGGTCAACATCATCCTGAAGAAGGACGGTGAGGGCGGCATGATCTCCGCCACCGGCGGCGAGTACATGGACGAAGGCGGCAAGACCGCCGACATGACCGTCAATATCGGGACCTCGCCCTTCGAGGGCAGCTACCTGAACCTGACGGCCCAGACCAAATACCACGGCTTCTCCAACCGCGGCCTGCCGGACCAGCGCGTCTACAACCCGGCCAGCCCGTCCTACTCGGCCGCCAACAACGCCGTCGAGAAGCTGATCCCCGGCTATCCGAACCTGAACCTGATCTCCGGCGACGCCGAGTATCGGGTGTCCAACTTCATGTACAATGCCGGCTTCGACCTGCCGGGCGGCTTCGAGCTCTACTCCTTCGGCTCCTACGGCCATAAGGACGCCTCGGCCTACGAGAACTACCGCCGCTACAACCGCGTCCAGGGCGTCCAGGGCGCGGCCGACCGTCCCTTCCCGCTGGGCTTCAGCCCGCGTGAGCGGATCATCGAGGACGACTACGCCGTCACCGCCGGCCTCAGCGGCGAGCTGGGCGGATGGGACGTCGACTTCTCGGCCACCTATGGCCTCGACGACATCGAGGTCCGCGTCGAGGACTCGGCCAACGCCAGCCTTTACCGCGACACCTCCACGGCCACGACCAAGGGCTTCACCCCGACCTCGTTCCACGCCGGGACCTGGACCTCGAGCCAGACCACCTACAACCTCGACGTCCGCAAGGGCTTCGAAGTCGGCATGGCCGAGCCGCTGAACGTCGCCCTGGGCGCCGAACAGCGCCACGAGACCTATGAGATCGGCGCCGGCGACCCCGCCTCGCGCTACAAGGAAGGCTCGCAGTCCTATCCGGGCTTCTCCCTGACCGACGCCGGCAAGCACAGCCGCGACAGCTGGGCGATCTACGCCGACCTGGCCGCCACCCCGGTGGAAGCCTGGGTCGTCGACGCCGCGGTGCGCTACGAGCACTTCAGCGACTTCGGCGAGACCACCGTCGCCAAGCTGACCAGCCGCTACGACTTCAACGACATGATCGCGGTCCGCGGCACCATCAGCACCGGCTTCCGGGCGCCGACCCTGGCCGAGGCCTACTATTCGGCCACCAACGTGTCGCCGACCTCGGCCTTCGTGCAGCTGGCCCCGAACTCCTCGGCCGCCCGCCTGCTGGGCATCGACAAGCTGAAGCCGGAAGAGTCCACCAACTACAGCTTCGGCATCGTGGCTCACCCGATCCCGAAGATGACCGCCACCCTGGACGTCTACCAGATCGAGCTTAAGGACCGGATCTTCGGCTCCAGCTCGCTGTTCGGCACCCGCGGCGGCGTCTCGGCCTCGCCGGCCGTGCTGGCGGCGATCATCGCCAACGGCAACGTCCTCGACTCCACGGTGACCAGCACCGGCATCAACATCTTCTCGAACGGCATCGACACCAAGTCCAAGGGCGTCGACCTGGTGGTCTCCTATCCGACCGACCTGGGCGACTACGGCCGCATCGACTGGAGCCTGGCGGCCAACTTCGGCTCGACCAAGGTCACCAAGGTCAAGAAGCCGCCGACCTCGCTGACCACGCCCAGCGTGCCGTTCCCGACCGGCCAGACCATGTTCTCGCAGGACGCCAAGTCCCTGCTGGAAACGGCCTCACCGAAGTACAAGGTCGGCCTCACCGCCCTCTACACCTTCAACGCCCTGACCATCAGCCTGACCGAGACCATGTTCGGCAAGGCCGAGGCCTTCAGCGATCCGGGCACCGGCCCGCTGCAGCTGGTCACCGTCAAGCCGTCCGCGATCACCGACCTTGAGGTCAGCTACAAGCTGCCGGGCGACGTGACCGTGGCCCTGGGCGCCAACAACCTGTTCAACAAGTATCCGGACAAGCTGTCGGCCACCTACCAGGCCGCCTGCATCGCCGGCGGTGGCGGCTGCGTCACCCAGTATCCGGGCTTCTCGCCCTACGGCATCAACGGCGGCTACTACTACGGCCGCCTGACCTGGGCCTTCTGAGTTCGACGCACCTTGGAGAGTTGGGGAGAGCCGGGCGCAAGCCCGGCTCTTTTCATGTCAGCGCCTTGCCCATGCGCTTCAATGGCACCGCCACGCCGGTCGAGGTGACGCTCTCGAAGGGCTCGATCACCGCATAGCCGCAGGCCTTGTAGAGCGGCTCGCCGGCCAGGGTCGCCGCCATCTCGCAGCGCCCGAACCCTTCGGCCCGAGCCGCGGCCTCGCAGGCGTCCAGGATCATCCGGCCCACCCCGCGGCGGGTGAAGTCGGGACTGGTGTACATGGCCCGGATCCGGGCGGCGTCGACCGCCGGGTCCAGCAGGGCCGCGTCCCGACCCTTGGAGTGATCGCCGCCGAACAGGGTCGCCCGCCGGCTCCAGCCGCCACAGCCGGCCAGCGCCCCATGCGCCTCCACCACGAAATAGGTCCGGTCCGCCACCAGCTGGGTGTCCAGCCCCATGACCTCATAGGACGCGGCGAGCTGGTCCGGCGTCAGAAAGCCGGCCTGCAACTCACCGATCGCCCGCCCCATCAGCGCCTTCAGGGCCGGCAGGTCGGCTTCGGTGGCCAGGCGGAGGGAGAGGTCGGTCACGGGCCATAAGCTCCAGGTTTGAAATCTGCACACACCACGCCGAAATACGCAGAAACCCTACGCACTCGCCGCAAGTCACCACGGATATGGTCCCACTCGGACGGATTCACACCAGAAATCCCGCCACCACACTTGGCCCTTCCCCAAGGATAGCCTAAGGATCGGGCATGGCTGGCGTCTTCGACCTGTTCAAGCTGGGCGTCGGCCCATCAAGCTCCCATACCATGGGGCCGATGACCGCGGGCCAGCGGTTCGTCGCCAAGCTGGCGGAGCTGGGCCTCGCTGAGGACACCCAGCGCGTCACTGTCACCCTGTACGGCTCCCTGGCCATGACCGGCCGAGGCCACCACACTGACCGCGCCGCGATCCAGGGCCTGGCGGGCTTTTCGCCGGCCACCATCGACCCCGACGCCGCCGAGGCCGCCCTGGCTGCGATCCGGGAGACGGGGCGGCTGGTGCTGGGCGGCACTGGCCCGGAGATCGCCTTCGACGAGGCGGCCGACATCCTGTGGCTGGGCCGCGAGCGCAAGCCTGAGCACCCCAACGCCCTGACCTTGAGCGCCTTCGACGCCGACGGCGCCCCGCTGGACGCGCGGACCTACTACTCGGTCGGCGGCGGCTTCGTGCTGGATGAGGCCGAGATCGTCGCCAACGCCGCCCCCGACCGCAGCGTCCCCGAACCCTTCCCCTTCGCCAACGCCGCCGAGCTTCTGGCCCAGACCGAGGCCGCCAGCGTCACCATCGCAGAGCTGATGCTGGCCAATGAGACCGCCGTCCGCTCCCAGGCCGAAGTGTTCGCCGGCCTCGACGCCATCTGGGCGGCGATGGAGGCCTGCGTCGAACGCGGCCTGCGCCAGGAGGGCTGCCTGCCCGGCGGCCTGAACGTGCGGCGCCGCGCCCGTCAGGTCTATCAGGAGTTGACCCAGCGGATGGAGCGCAACATCTCCGATCCCCTGGCCGCCCTGGACTGGGTGAACCTCTGGGCGCTGTCGGTGAACGAGGAGAACGCCGCCGGCGGCCGGGTGGTCACGGCCCCCACCAATGGCGCGGCCGGCCTGCTGCCCGCGGTGCTGCGCTACTACGACCGCTTCTATCGCGGCACGCCGGAGGGGCGCCGCACCTTCCTGCTGACCGCCGCCGCCATCGGCGCGCTCTACAAGAAGAACGCCTCGATCTCCGGCGCCGAGGTGGGCTGCCAGGGTGAGGTGGGCGTGGCCTGCTCCATGGCCGCCGCCGGGCTCACCGCCGCGCTGGGCGGGACCAACGCCCAGATCGAGAACGCCGCCGAGATCGCCATGGAGCACAATCTCGGCCTCACCTGCGATCCCATCGGCGGCCTGGTCCAGATCCCCTGCATCGAGCGCAACGCCATGGGCGCCGTGAAGGCCATCGACGCCTCGCGCCTGGCCCTGCTGGGCGACGGCCAGCACTCGGTCAGCCTCGACAAGGTCATCGCCACCATGAAACGCACCGGCGACGACATGAGCGAGATCTACAAGGAGACCTCGCTCGGCGGCCTCGCCGTCAACGTCGTGGAGTGCTGACCTAGCCCCGCGCCCGCTTGGCCAGGGCGTCGATGATTTCGACGATCTCGGTCGGCGAGTCCTCCTGCAGGAAGTGGCCGCCCTTGAGGATGGTGTGCGGCTGGCCCTTGGCGCCCGGCACGCGCTCCTGGAACACCTTGTCCCCGCCCTGGCTGACGGGATCGCCGTCGGAGAAGCAGGTCACCACGGGCTTCTCGAAAGCGCCCAGCACCTTCCAGGCCTCGATGTTTTCCGCCGCCTGGTCGTGCTGCGGCGTCACCGGCACCAGGGTCGGGAACTGGCGAGCGCCTTCCTTGTAGCTTTCGTCCGGGAAGGGCGCGTCATAGGCGGCCATCTCCTCGGCCGACAGCTCGCGGCCGGAGCCCATGTTCAGAAGCGCGCCCGTGGCGAAGATCGGGATGTTCTGGCTCATGTTCAGCCAGGCCGCAAAGCCGTCGGTCATGCCGGCCCCGGTGGGCATGCCGGTGTTGGCCACGGCGATGCCCGAGAACCGCTCGGGATAGGTCGTCGCCATCCGCAGGCCGATCAGCCCACCCCAGTCCTGGCAGAACATGACGATGTCGGTCAGGTCCAGGCCGGTGAGCCACTGGCCCGTCCAGTCCAGATGCCGGGCATAGGTGTAGTCGGTCCGCGCCGCCGGCTTGTCCGAACGGCCAAAGCCGATCAGGTCGGGCGCCACCACCCGGTGGCCGCGGGCGACCAGGCCCGGAATGATCTTGCGGTACAGATAGCTCCAGGAGGGCTCGCCGTGCATCAGCAGCACCGGCGGGGCCTCGCGGGGGCCCTCGTCCACATAGGCCAGGCGCAGCACCGTGCCGTCGGCGTCGGTCACCTCGCGGTAGTGGGGCGCGAAGGGCCAGTCGACCAGACCCTCAAACCGCTCGTCCGGCGTCCTCAAGACCTTCATGCCCGTCCTTCCGATTGACAAACGCCCGTGGGGCGACCTCTATTGGCAATATACGTGTCATTAGATGGCGGAATGTCAACCGCCCGACCGCACCGGAGGACGCGCGTGAGGACCTTTCGCAACATCCTGGCTGTCGTCCTCGTCCTGGGGATCGTGGCCGGCGGCGGCGCCTGGATGCTGCGCGGCAAGATCGCGACGACGATCTACCGCAAGGGCGCCGAGGAGGCCCTGTCCGCCAACCCCTTCGCCAAGCTCCCGGACGGCCTGCATGTGGCCCTCTGCGGCTCCGGCTCGCCCCTGCCCGACCCGCACCGGGCAGGCCCTTGCGTCGCTGTCATCGCGGGCCAGCGGATGTACGTGGTCGACATCGGCGACGGCGCCACCCGCAACCTGACCCTGATGGGCCTGAGCCCGGCCCAGGCCGACGCCCTGCTGCTCACCCACTATCACTCCGACCACATGGGCGGCCTGGGCGAGCTGATGCTGCAGCATTGGGCGGGCGGCGCGGCCACCGAGCCGCTGCCGGTCTATGGCCCGCAAGGCCTGGAAGAGGTGCTGAACGGCTTCCAGCTCGCCTACCAGCTCGACCGCGGCTATCGCATCGCCCACCACGGCCCCACCGTCGTCCCGCCGCAAGGGTTCGGCGGGACCGCCCATCCGTTCCAGGTCCAGGCCAACGGCGCCGACGTGGTGCTGGTGGATGATGGTGGCCTGAAGATCACCGCCTTCCCCGTGAACCACGAGCCGGTCTCGCCGGCCGTCGGCTACAAGTTCGCCTACAAGGGTCGCACCGTGGTGATCAGCGGCGACACCGCCCCCTCGCCCCGCGTCGAGGCCGAGGCCAAGGGCGCCGACCTGCTGGTCCACGAGGCCCTGTCCGAGCGCCTGGTCGCCCTCCAGCGCCAGGCGGCCCTGGCCGCCAACCGCGAGACCATCGCCAAGATCAGCCAGGACATCATCGGCTATCACACCACCCCCGAGCAGGCCGCCGACATCGCCCAGAAGGCCGGCGTCCGTTACCTGCTGCTGGATCACCTGGTCCCCGGCGTCCCGCTCAAGGGCCTGGAGGGTCCGTTCCTCGGCGACGCGCCCAAGCGCTTCAAGGGAACCCTGCGCCTGGGCCAGGACGGGGACTTCATCTCGATGCCCGCGGGCTCCGACGCCATCACCCGCACCAACCGCCTCGCCCGCTTCCGCTGACCTGAGACACCCCGATGACCGCTTCCATCGCCCTGACCGGCGCGCCCGGCTCGCCCTACACCCGCAAGATGCTGGCCGTGCTGCGCTACCGCCGCCTGGCCTATCGGTTCCTGCCCCGCACCCGCGAGGCCCTGGCCGGCCTGCCCCAGCCCAAGGTCTCCCTGCTGCCGACCTTCTTCCTGCCCGATGAGCGCGGCGAGCTGCAGGCGGTCACCGACTCCACCCCGCTGATCCGCCGCTTCGAGACCGAGCATCAGGGTCGCGAAGTCCTGCCCCGTGACCCGGCCCTGGCCTTCCTCGACGAGCTGATCGAGGACTACGCCGACGAATGGCTGACCAAGGCCATGTTCCACTATCGCTGGGCCTATCAGGACGACATCGACAAAGCCGCCGCCATCCTGCCCTGCTGGCAGGGCTTCTCGGTCCCGGACGAGGAACTGGCCGCTCGCGGCAAGATGTTCTCCGAGCGCCAGATCGGCCGGCTCTACGTGGTCGGCTCCAACGCCGTCACCGGACCAGTGATCGAGGCCAGCTATCGCCGCTTCCTCGAGGCCTTCGAGGAACACCTGCGCCACCATCCCTTCCTGATGGGCGGCCGCCCCGGCGCCTCCGACTTCGGCGTCTATGGACAGTTGACCCAGTTGGCGGCCTTCGATCCCACCCCCATGGCCCTCACCCTGAAGATCGCCCCGCGCGTCCATGCCTGGACCAGCGTCATCGAGGACCTGTCGGGTCTGGAGCCGGCTGACAGCGACTGGATCGCCGCCGACGCCTTGCCGTCCACACTCAAGACCCTGCTGGCCGAGATCGGCCGCACCTATGTCCCGGTCATGCTGGCCAACGCCCAGGCCCTGATGGCCGGCGCCCAGACGGTGGAGACCACCGTCGAGGGCCTGCCCTGGAGCCAGTCGCCCTTCCCCTACCAGGCCAAGTGTCTGCAGTGGCTGCGCGCCAGTCACGGCGCCTTGCCGGCGGACAGCCGCGCCCGGGTGGACGGCTGGTTGGCCGGAACCGGCTGCGACAGACTGTTCGCCTGATCGCGCGGGCTGGCGGAACCCGTCGCGCGCCGATAAGCAGAGGCCTGAACTTGTAACTCGAAGGTATCGCCTTGGCCCGAGCGGCGCGCGCGCAACAATCCCCCGACGAGCCCCCTGCCCAAGAAGAGCGGGACGGCCGGCGGCTGCGCTCCATCGACAGTCGGGCGCGGATCGTCAAGGCGATGCTGGCCCTCATCGAGGAGGGCGACATGGCCCCCGGCGCCGAGGCCGTCGCGGCCCGCGCCGAGGTCGGCCTGCGCACCGTGTTCCGGCACTTCAAGGACATGGAGAGCCTGTACCGCGAGATGTCGGACGTGATGGAGGCCGAGATCAGCGCCTTCTCCCGCACGCCCTTCAAGTCCACCGACTGGCGCGAAAAGCTGCAGGAGCTGGTGGAGCGGCGGGCCTTCGCCTTCGAGCGGATCACGCCCTTCAAGCGCGCCTCCGACATCCATCGCTACAAGTCCGCCTTCCTGGACGCCGACAACTCCCGGCTGGTCATTGCGCTGCGCAAGATCCTCCAGCGCGAGATGCCGCCGGAGGTCCTGCAGGATGCGCCCCTGCTGGAGGCCCTCGACCTGCTGCTCAGCTTCGAGAGCTGGTCGCGCCTGCGCCGGGAACAGGGCCTGTCGATCAAGAAGGCCCGTGAGGTCCTGTCCCTGGCGGTGGCCAAGGTCGCCAGCTAACCGGAGGCCGGTGATGAGCGAAGTCCGCTGCGTCGCCAAATGCGCTGACATCCTGGGCGAGGGGCCGGTCTGGTCCGCCGCCGAAGGTCGCCTCTACTGGTTCGACATCAAGGGCCGGCGTCTGAACTGGCTGGTCCATGCGACCGGCGCGACCGGCGGCTACGACCTGCCCTGGCGCGCCAGCGTCGCCGCGCCCCGCACGCACGGCGGGCTGATCCTGGCCACGGAGGCGGGGATTGCGACCCTGGACACCGCGACCGGGGCGACAGAGCTGGTCGTTCCCATGGAGCTCGGCCCCGGCTTCCGCTCCAACGACGGCAAGATCGACGCCCGCGGCAGGCTGTGGTGGTCCAGCATGGACGATGACGGCGGCAAGCGGACCGGCGTCCTGTTCCGCACCGATCCGGACCTCTCCACCCACCAGGTGCTGGACGACATCCACATCGCCAACACGGTCAGCGTCAGCGCCGACGGCCGGCTCATGTACCTGGCCGACTCGGCCCGCCAGGTGATCTGGACCTTCGCGATCTCCGACGACGGCCGGCTGTCCGACCGGCGCGTCTTCCTGGACATGAGCGGCCAGGCGGGCGCGCCGGACGGCTCGGCGATCGACGCCGAGGGCTTCCTCTGGAACGCCCAGTGGGGCGCCTGGCGGCTGGTGCGCTATGCGCCGGACGGCTCGGTCGACCGCACCATCCCGATGCCGGTCGAGCAGGCCTCGAGCTGCGCCTTTGGTGGGCCGGACCTCGCCACCCTCTATGTGACCAGCGCCGCCGAGGGCCTGTCGCCCAAGGCCAGAGCCGACCAGCCCCTGGCGGGCTCGCTGTTCGCCTTCGAGCCCGGCGTGCGCGGCCTCGCCCTTCCCGCCTTCGCCGGATGAGCCCCGACATGTCCGCCGTCTATCCCAGCCTCGCCGGGCGATCGGTCTTCATCACCGGCGGCGCCTCAGGCATCGGCGCGGCCCTGGTGGAAGCCTTCCACGCGCAAGGCTCCAGGGTCGGCTTCATCGACCGCGACGCCGAAGCCGGCCAGGCCCTGGCTGCGCGCCTGCCCGGCGCCTGGTTCGCCCCCTGCGACGTCACCGACGCCGCCGCGCTGGAGGCCGTCCTCGCCGCGGCAGCCTCGGCCCTCGGCCCCATCCAGGTGCTGGTCAACAACGTCGCCAATGACACCCGCCACGCCGCCGCCGAGACCGACGCCCAGGCCTGGCGCGCCCACCTGGCCGTCAATCTCGACCCCGCCTTCCTGGCCGCCCGCGCGGTCCAGCCGGGCATGAAGGCCGCGGGCGGCGGGGTGATCCTGAACCTGTCCTCGATCAACGCCCTGTTGGGTCCCGCCGGCATGCCCGCCTATGTGGCCGCCAAGGGCGCGGTGAACGCCCTCACCAAGGCGCTCGCCCGCGAGTGGGGACCCGACAACATCCGGGTCAACGCCATCTCCCCTGGTTGGGTGGTCACCGAGCGCCAACTGGCCCTGTGGCTGACGCCGGAGGCCGAGGCCGCCTGGATGGAGCAGGTGGCGCTGAAGGCCCGCATCCAGCCCAGCGACATCGCCGACCTCGCCCTGTTCCTGGCCTCCGACCAGGCCCGGAGAATCACCGGCCAGAACCACGTCATCGACGGCGGCAGGACGTGAGCCGGCTGCTGGCCTGCGACTGGGGCTCCACCAACCTGCGGGCCTGGGTGCTGGACGCGGGCGGCGCCATCCTGGCCCACCGAAGTTTCCCCCTGGGGGTGCAGAAGCTGGAGCCCGGCGAGGCCGCGCGCCGGTTCGCCGACGAAGTCCGCCCCGCCCTTGAGGCCCAGGATCTGCCCGCCCTGCTGTGCGGCGCGGTGGGCTCCAATATCGGCTGGATCACCGTCCCCTATGTGGACTGCCCAGCCGACCTGACCCAGGTGGCCGCCGGCCTTGTCCAGGCCGACGACAAGGTCTGGATCGCGCCCGGCCTGCGCTGCGACGGCCTGGACGGCGCCTGCGACGTGCTGCGCGGCGAGGAGACGCTCGCCCTGGGCTGGCTGGCCGCCGATCCCGCCCGCGCCAAGGGCCGCTGGCTGATCTGTCAGCCCGGCACCCACGGCAAGTGGCTGGTGGCGGAGGACGGCCGCATCACCCGCTTTCTCAGCGCCTTCACCGGCGAGCTCTACGCCGTGCTCAGCGCCCATTCGATCCTGAGGAGCAGCGGCCAGGGCCGCGACCTCGCCGTCTTCGACGAGGGCCTGACCGCGGCCGGCGACGGCGACGCCCTGCTGAACCGCCTCTATACCGCCCGCGCCCGGGTCGCCGGCCGCGGCGCCGACCAGGAGAGCACCGCCGACTATCTGTCCGGCCTGCTGATCGGGGCCGAGGTCGCCGCGACGCCCGCCCTGCTGGGACTTGCCGACGCACCCGTCCAACTGGTGGGCGACGCCGGCCTTTGCGAGCGCTATGAGCGGGCCCTGGTCCGCCGCGGCGTGACGGTCCATCGCCATGAGGGCGAACCGGCTGTCCGCGCCGGACTGCTGGCCCTGGCCAAGATGAGAGGCCTGTTGTGAATCTCGCCCAAGCCCTGTCCGCCTGCCCCCTGGTCGCCATCCTGCGCGGCATCCAGCCCGACGAGGCCGTGGCCCACGCCGAGGCCCTGTTCGAGGCCGGCGTGCGGGCCATCGAGGTGCCGCTCAACTCCCCCGACCCGCTGGCCAGTATCGCCCGCCTGGCCGCCGCCTTCTCCGACCGCGCCCTGATCGGGGCCGGCACAGTGCTGGCGCCGGGCCAGGTGGACGCGGTCGCCCAGGCCGGCGGCAAGCTGATCGTCTCGCCCGATACCGATGCGACGGTGATCGGCCGCACGGTCGAGCTGGGCCTGTGTTCCGCGCCCGGCTTCGCCACCGCCACCGAGGCCTTCGCCGCCATCGCCGCCGGCGCCCGCCACCTGAAGCTCTTCCCCGCCTCGACCTATGGCCCCGGCCATCTGAAGCAGTTGCGCGCCGTCCTGCCGGATGACGTCGCCGTCCTGGCCGTCGGCGGCGTCGGCCCCGACAACATGCTGGACTGGTGGCGCTGCGGGGCCGAGGGCTTCGGCCTGGGCTCCGAACTCTACAAGGCCGGCCAGGACCTGGCTCTGACCGCGGAGAAGGCCGCCCGCGCCGTGGCGGCCGCCAGAAACTTGCATGACGAGACTTAGGGCTCTCCGGTCTCTTGGAACCGGACGCCTCTTGCCCTAAAGGGCAAGCAGACCTCTGGAGCCGCCATGACCTACCGCGCCCCCCTGAAAAGCCTCGCCCTGGCCCTGAAGACCGCGGGCCACCCGGCCTTGATCGGCCAGGCCTTCACCGAGCTGGACGAGGACACGGTCACCGCCGTGCTGGAGGCCGCCGGCGCCTTCTGTGAAAGCGAGCTCGCCCCCCTGAACCGCGCGGGCGACCAGGTCGGCGCCACCTACGCCAATGGCAAGGTCACCGCCGCCCCCGGCTTCGCCGCCGCCTACAAGGCCTTCGCCGAGCAGGGCTGGAACTCCTTGTCGGCCGACCCTGAATTCGGCGGCCAGGGCCTGACCAAGGCCATGGAGCTGGCGGTCTTCGAGATGACCCACGCCGCCAACATGGCGTTCGGCCTGTGCCCCATGCTGACCCAGGGCGCCATCGAGGCCCTGACCCTGCACGGCACCGAACGCCAGAAGCGGCTGGTCCTGCCCAAGCTGGTCTCCGGCGAATGGACCGGCACCATGAACCTGACCGAGCCCCAGGCCGGCTCGGACCTGGCCGCCGTCACCACCCGCGCCGAGCCGGACGGCCAGGGCGGTTACAAGCTCTATGGCCAGAAGATCTTCATCACCTGGGGCGACCACGACGCCACCGACAACATCTGCCACCTGGTGCTGGCCCGCCTGCCCGACGCCCCTCCGGGCGTGAAGGGCATCAGCCTGTTTCTCGCCACCAAGCGGCTTGTGGACGACAACGGCGCCCTCGGCGCACCCAACGACCTGCGTCCCGGCTCCATTGAGCACAAGCTGGGCATCCACGGCTCGCCCACCTGCGTCATGCTGTTCGAAGGCGCCCAGGCCGAGCTGGTGGGCGAGGTGAACAACGGCATCGCCCACATGTTCGTCATGATGAACGCCGCCCGCCTGCAGGTCGGTGTCCAGGGCGTGGCCATCGCCGAGCGCGCCTACCAGCAGGCCCTGGCCTTCTCCCAGGAGCGCACCCAAGGCCGCGGCGCCTGGGGCCCCGGCATCTTCGGCCACCCCGACGTGCGCCGCATGCTGACCCTGATGAAGGCCAAGATCGAGGCGGCTCGGGCCATCTGCATCACCACCGGCGTGCTGGCCGATCTCGGCCGCCTGTCGGAAGATCCGGCTGAGCGCGCCATCGCCAAGGCCCGTCAGGAGCTGCTGACCCCCATCGCCAAGGCCTGGTCCACCGATATCGGCGTCGAGGTGGCCTCCCTGGGCGTGCAGGTGCACGGCGGCATGGGCTTCATCGAGGAGACCGGTGCGGCCCAACACTATCGCGACGCCCGCATCGCCCCGATCTACGAAGGCACCAACGGCATCCAGGCCATCGACCTGGCCGGTCGCAAGCTGTCCATGCAGGACGGCGGCGTCATGGACGCCCTGTGCGCCGAGATGAGCGAGTCGGTCGCCGACCTGAAGGCCCAGCCGGGTCTTGAGGCGGTGGGCGAGCGCCTGGCCGCCGGTGTCGCCGCCCTGGAGCGGGCCACCGACTGGATGTTGTCGCATAAGGGCCCAGAGGCCCTGTCGGGCGCCACCGCCTATCTGAAGCTGGCCGGCGACGTTATCGGCGGCTGGATGCTGGGCCGCCAAGCCCTGGCCGTGGCCGGCGAGACTGACGACTGGTCCCAGAGCCGCGCGGCCCTGGCCCGCGTCTTCGCCAGCCAGGTCCTGACGGGCGCCGAGGGCCTGGCGCAAAGCGTCATGGAAGGCGGCAAGGACCTGGAAGCCCTCAGCGCCGAGACCCTGGCGTCCTAACTCGCCAGAGCCTCGTCGCCGTCATCGGCGGTCAGGCGGGCGATTTCGCCCAGCAGGGCCGCCGCCGAGATCGGCTTGGCGACCACGCCGTTCATGCCAGCGGCCAGATAGGCCTCCTTCTGGTGGACCATGACATTGGCGGTCAGGCCGATGATCGGCGTGCCGGCAACCTCGCCGCCCAGGCCGCGGATGGCGCGGGTCGCCTCCACGCCGTCCATATGCGGCATCTGCACGTCCATCAGGATCAGGTCATAGGCGCCCTGGCGCGCCGCGCGGACCCCGCCGACGCCATCCTCGGCCTCGTCCACCTCGGCGCCCAGGCGGGTGAGCATGGTGCGCGCCACCAGCCGGTTGGTGGGATTGTCCTCCACCAGCAGCAGGCGGACCCCGGCCAGGACCCGGCCCTCGGCGTCAGGGGTTGAGACCGGCTCCGCCGCCGGCGCCACGACGTCCAGCCAGAAGACCGAGCCCTCGCCCGGCCGGCTCTTCACGCCGATATAGCCGCCCATCATCTCCACCAAGGCGCGGGTGATCGACAGACCAAGGCCAGTGCCGCCGAACCGCCGCGCCGTGGAGCTCTCGGCCTGGCGGAAGCGCTCGAACAGCCGCACCTGGGCCTCGGGCGCGATGCCGATCCCGGTGTCCTCCACCTCCAGCCGCACCTGTCGGTCGCCGCCGGCGGCGGGCGTCAGGGTCAGGCGGGCGGTGACGTGGCCGCGAGAGGTGAACTTGATGGCGTTGCCCAGCAGGTTGAACATCGCCTGGCGCAGCCGCAGGGGATCGGCCACGATCCACAGGTCGTCACCGAGGATCTCCGTGCGAAGCTCGAGCCCCTTGCCGCGCGCCTCCGGCTCCAGGAGCGCGATGACCGACTTCAGGCCATCGACCACGCTCATCGGCTCCGGCGCCAGCTCCAGCTGGCCGGCCTCGATCTTGGAGAAGTCCAGCACGTCGTTCAGCAGCTGGGACAGCATGCGGCCGCCATCGCTGGCCCGCCGCATCAGCTCGCGGCCCTCGGGCGAGACATCCTCGCCGTCCAGCAGTTGCAGGGCGCCCAGCACCCCGTTCATGGGGGTGCGGATCTCGTGACTGACATTGGCCAGGAAGTCGGCCTTGGCGCGGTTGGCGGCCTCCGCCTCAGCCTTGGCCTCCTGCAGGGCCTGGGCGACCTCCACCTGTTCGGTGATGTCGCGGCTGACGTGCACGGTCCCGACCGGAACGCCGTCCTCGAACAACAGCTTGGCGTGAATCTGCAGCCAGATCAGATGCCCGGCCGCGTGTCGGAAGCGCACCGTGAACACCTGCGGATGGGCGGGATCAGCGTTCATCCGCGCGACCGCCTCGTCCACGCTGCCCACCGATTCCGGCTCGACAAGCTCCTCCACCGCCCGGCCGAGCAGCGCTTCGGGGGCGTAGCCCAGCACTGTCTGGGCCGACGGCGACAGATAGATGTGCCGCCCCTCCATGTCGGTGCGCGCCACTAGGTCGGTCACATTGTCCGCCAGGATGCGGTACTGCTTCAGGCTCTCCTTGAGCTGGCGCTCGGTGACCTGGAACGACGGCGCACGGCTGGCGACGCCCAGCAGGAAGGTCAGGCCGATGGCGCAGGCCAAGCCCACCGGGAAGAGGGCGCCGGGCGTCTTCAGGCCCTCTTGGGTGACCATCAGCATCGCCCCGCCCAGGGGCGCGGCGCCGGCCAGCACGAACACCGCCGGCGAGCCATAGATCAGCAGGGCGCCCAGGCTGACCACCACCAGGCTGAGAATCACCGCCACCGCCTGGCCGGGCGCGCCGCCGATCAGCCAGAAGGCCAGGCCCAGGCTCAGCCAGACGAAATAGGTCCCGATCAGGCTGGAGGCCAGCAGGACCCGCATCACGGGTCGCCCCCTCGGCCCGGCTCGCGCCGGGGCGGAGCTGATCGCGAACGCGCCCTCGACCGCCAGCCCGATCGCTAGCCAGGCCAAGCAAAGGGGCCAGGGCACGATCAGCAGCCCGACCAGGGTGGCCAGGGGGTAGAGCAACAGCCGCGGCCCGGTGACTGTGCGCACCAGCCGGCTCGCCTCATCCAGGCGTTCGCCGAAGGTCACCCTGGCGGTAATGGCGTCTGTCAGGCGCTCAGGCCCCATGGAGTCCTCTCGGCGGAACAAGCCGACCTCATGCACCCAACAGCCTATGCGCTTCGCTAACCCTTGGGTGCGTCAAAAGTGCGCGCCCACCCCGGACTGGGGAGCCGCTAGGCCGCCGCCAGGGCCGGGTGATCGTGCAGGCGGACGTCGAGTCCGGCGCCCATCAGGTCGATGAAGTTGTCGCGATAGAACCGGCGCTTCGCCGCCTCGCTCACCCCCTCCAGCGCCTCATTGAACCGCTTGAGCGGATTTCGGCCGCCCTCGACATGCGGAAAGTCCGAGGAGAATAGGCACATCTCCTCGCCGGAATTGGCGATGATCCAGGCGGTATCCTCATGCGGATAGGGCGTGACCCGGAATTGCCGACGCAGGATCTCGCTGGGCCTGGCGGAGAGGTTGCGCAGGCGCTCCTCCTTGCCGAAGGCCGCCGCGCCGGAGTCCATGAACCGCATCAGGCTGGGCAGCCACGAGGCGCCCAGCTCGATCGCCCCCCACTTCAGCCGCGGGAAGCGGTCGAACACCCCGTCGATCACCAGCACGGACAGGGTCTGCCAGATCGAGACCGGAATGGTCATGAAGCTGGTCGAGGTGAAATTCTCCGCCCCGCCGTGGAAGTCGAGCACCCGGGGCTGGCCGGTTTCGAAATAGGCCGGGTGCATCTTCTCCTCCCCGCCCACGTGGAACAGGATCGGAAGGCCCGCTTCCTGCGCCATCGCCCAGAGCGGATCCAGCGCCACATGGCTGGGCGAATGACCCGGCGGATGGCGCGACGGCACGACAAGGCCTTTGCAGCCCAACTCGATGGCCTCGCGGGCGATCCGGGGCGCGTCTTCGAAGTCGATCAGGGGCACATAGCCGGTGGCCAGCAGCCGTCGGTCCACCGAGCAGAAATCGGCCATCATCCGGTTGTGAGCCCGCGCGCCCTCCAGGGCGAGTTCGACCTCGCCACGCTCCTCCAGCCCGAAATTGCCCAGGGCGGCGGTGGTGAAGACCAGCTGGCTGGTGAAGCCCAACAGGTCCAGCGCGCGCGGCCGGTCCTGGTTCCGGAAGGCGCCGAGCGCCTGGTAGTTCTTGCGGGTGAGCAGGTTGGTCTCATCGCCCGCCCGGAACTCCGGATCGTCATGCAGGGCCTTGGCCTGCTCGGCCCAGGGGGTGAGTTCGCGGCTCAGGCCCACGGCCTGCGCGAACGCCTCTCGTCGCTTCGGATCCACATAGGCGTTGATGGCGCCGGGCAGCTCCATCACATGGGAATCCGCGTCGTGGATCGTCTGTCCCTCGACATAAGCCATGGTCGTCCTCCCGCATGTCGTCTTTTGCCGCCAGTTCGAACCCGTCTCGCCCCAGCGTCAAGGCGCAGGACTTCTTCACCCGCCCGGCGGCGCAGGTGGCGCAGGACCTGATCGGGGTGAGCATGACCGTGGACGGCGTCGGCGGGATCATTGTCGAGACCGAAGCCTATGACCGTGAGGATCCGGCCTCCCACGCCTTTGTCGGCCAGACGCCGCGCAACGCCGCCATGTTCGGCCCCGTCGGCCGAGCCTATGTCTACCGCTCCTACGGCATGCACTGGTGCCTGAACGTGGTCTGCGGCGACCAGCCGGGGGCCGCCGTGCTGATCCGCGCCCTGCAGCCGCTCCACGGTCTGGAGATCATGGCCGAGCGGCGCGGCCTCGCCGATGCCCGCGCCCTGTGCAGCGGGCCGGGCAAGCTGTGCCAGGCGCTGGCGGTGACCCGCGCGCATGACGGCCTGGATCTGGGAGGGGCGCCCTTCGCGCTCGGCGACCGGGCGGGCGGGGTCGAGATCGTCACCGGTCCCCGCATCGGCATCACCAAGGGCGTCGAAACGCCCTGGCGGTTCGGTCTTGCCGGCTCACGGTTCGTGAGCCGGCCGTTCCCGAAGTCTTAGAGCTGGGCCAGCATGTAGTCGGCCGCGGAGACCTTGAATTCGCCGGGCGCTTCCACGTTCAGCTCTTTCACCACGCCGTCGTCGACGACCATGGAGTAGCGCTGCGAACGCAGGCCCAGGCCGAACTTGGAGGCGTCCATTTCCAGGCCGAGGGCCTTGGTGAAGTCCCCGGCCGGGTCGGCGACCATCAGGATGGTGTCCATCACGCCCTGGTTCTCGCCCCAGGCCTTCATGACGAAAGCGTCGTTGACCGACAGGCAGACGATGGCGTCCACGCCCTTGGCCTTCATCTCGCCGGCGTGCTCCTTGAAGCCCGGGACGTGCTTGGCCGAGCAGGTCGGGGTGAAGGCGCCGGGGACGGCGAAGAAGGCGACTTTCTTGCCGGCGAAGATGTCGTCGGTGCTCATCGGCTTGGGGCCTTCGGCCGTGCCGGCGATCAGTTGGGCGGCGGGCAGTTTGTCTCCGACCTTGATGGTCATGGGCGTCTCTCCGGAAGTTGCTGATGGTGAGATAACAGCGCTGGACGAAGCTTCAACGCCCAAAGCGGCCCGTCGGCCTTGAAAGCACCGCATGCCGAGACAATTCTCTGGTGATGGACGAGCCAGCCTTCCTCACCGGCCAGTTGCTGATCGCCATGCCCGGCATCGGCGATCCCCGCTTCGAGCGCGCGCTGATCTATGTCTGCGCCCACGACCAGGAGCACGCCATGGGCCTGGCGGTGAACCGGCCGGTCGAGGGCCTGACCCTGCCAGACCTCCTGCGCCGACTGGACATCGCGACCGCCATCGAGGTCCCGGAACACCTGGTGCTGATGGGCGGGCCGGTCCAGCGCGAGCGCGGCTTTGTGCTGCACACCGACGACTACGCCTCGGCGGACGGGACAGTTCCGATTGTCGAGGGCATGGCGCTGACCGCCACCCGCGAGGCCCTGGAAGCCCTGGCCGGCCGCAAGGCCCAGCCGCCCCGCCGCGCAGTCCTGGCCCTGGGCTACGCCGGCTGGGGCGCCGGCCAGCTCGAACACGAGATCCGCGAGAATGTCTGGCTGACCGTCGAGCCTGACGAGGCCCTGCTGTTCGGCGATGACCACGCGCACAAATGGTCCCACGCCCTGGCCAAGCTGGGAATCGACCCCAGCTTCCTGACCACGACGGCCGGGCGGGCCTAGCCCCGCGCCTTCACCGGCGCCGCGCCGTCCACATAGCTTTCGTTGAGATAGACCTCGGCCTCCTGGGCCGAGAGGGCCGGCGCATAGCCGAAGCCCTGGCCGTAGTCGCAGCCCAGCGACAAGAGCTGGCGGGCCATGCCGGCGTTCTCGACGCCCTCGGCCACCACCTCCAGGGACAGGTCCTGGCCGAGCTTGACGACCGAGGAGACGATCTTGGCCGAGCCCTCATTCGTCGCCATGGTGCGCACGAAGTAGCGGTCGATCTTCAGGGTGTCGAAGGGCAGCCGCGTCAGGTAGCTCAGCGACGAGAAGCCGGTGCCGAAGTCGTCGAGGGCCAGGGCCGCGCCCGCGGCCCGCAGCTCGCCCAGGATCACCGCGGCCCGGTCGGGGTCGCGCATGACGTCGCCCTCGGTGACTTCCAGCTTCAGGGCGCCCGGCGGCAGGCCGGTCTCGTGGCGGATGCGCTTCACATCGGCCACCAGGTCCGGTCGGTCGATTTCGCCGGTCGACAGGTTCACCGCCACGGTCAGCTCGCCGGCCGCCCGGTGATTGCGCCGCCAGATGGCCAACTGCAGGGCCGCCTCGCGCATCATCATCGCGCCGACCTCGCTCATCAGCCCCATCTCTTCGCAGAGCGGCAGGAACTGGTCGGGGTTCAGCAGGCCCCGGCGCGGATGGCGCCAGCGGACCAGGGCCTCGAAGCCGGAAAGCGCTCCGGTCGAGAGCCGCACGATCGGCTGGTAGAAGGGCATCAGCTCGCCCCGGCCGATGGCGCCGCGCAGATCGCTTTCCATGGCCAGGCGCGACAGGCCGTCGCTCTCCATGGTCCGGCCATAGGCCGCGGCCCCGCCGCGCCCGCCGCTCTTGGCGGCCTCCACGGCCAGTTCCGCCCGGCGCAGCAGTTCGGCCGCCTCCGGCGCGTCAATGCCGCCTTGGGCCTCGACGGCGCCGATGGACAGGGTCGGATGGATGTCGAAGCCGGCGATCCGCAGGGGTTGTTCCAGGGCGCCGCGCAGGATGTCGGCGGCGCTCACCCGGCTGGCCGGAACCAGCACGGCGAACTCGTCCTCGCCCACCCGGGCCATCAGGGCCCCCGGCGGGAAGGCGGCGGCCAGGCGCGAGCCCAGGGCGGCCAGCACCAGGTCGGCGCGTTCATGGCCCAGCGCCTCGTTCAGGCGGCGCAGGCGGTCCAGGTCGGCCACCACCAGTTCATGCGCCCCGGGGCTCTGCAGCCGCTCGCGGGCGCGGGTGACGAAACTCTTGCGGTCCAGCAGGCCGGTCAGGGTGTCCTGGTCGGAGGCGGCGAACTTGGTCTCCGGCGCGATCACGCCGGCGGCGCGCACGCCCTCCTCCAGCCAGACCCCGCGCCAGATGCAGATGCCGGCCCCGCGCATGCGCAGGCGCACCGCGATCTCGCTGCCGGCGGGCTGGACGCGCAGGATGTCTTCGGCGAAGGCGCGGTCCTGCGGCATGGCCAGGGCGCGCATGGCGGCGGAAGAGCATTCGGGGGCGAGCGGTCCCAGGCCCAGGGCGCGCGAGGCCCCGGTAATGCGCAGCCGATCACGCTCCGGCTCCCAGAGCCAGAGAGCGACGTCCGCGGCCCCCAACGCCTCAAGCGTCGTGGTGGCGTCCCAGATCCAACGGTCGTTCGCCATCGCCTCGACTAATCCGACCCGTCACCCGCTGGCGCGCGGGCGCAGGTCCTAGACCGATACTCCGAAGTCCGGCCCCTCATGGACACGCAGCGTCGAGATGAGGCCGAACAGAACATGATCTCGCCAAACGCCGTTAATTTTCAGATAAGCCTTCGCGTAGCCCTCCTCGGAGAACCCGGCACGGTTGAGCAAACGCCGCGACGGCTGGTTCTCCGGCAGGCAGGCCGCCTCCAGCCGATGCAGGGCCAGGCTGCGGAACGAGAACTGGGTCAGGGCCTGGACAGCGGCGAGGGTAAGCCCCTGCCGCGCATAGGGTTTTCCGCACCAATAGCCGACAGATCCCATCTGGGCGACGCCGCGGCGGACATTCGACAGGGTGATGCCGCCGGTCAGGGCGCCGTCGGCGGCCCGAAAAACGAAGAACGGAAACGCCGCGCCCACTTCGCGATCACGCGCGTAGGCTGCAAGCCTGCGCCGAAAGGCCGCGCGGCTGAGATCATCAATAGGCCAGGTCGGCTCCCACGGCTGCAGGAAGTCCTTGGACCGCGCCCGCAGGTCCCGCCATTCGGCGTAGTCGGCGGCGCGCGGCGGGCGCAGGACCACACCCTCGCCCTCGAGGCGAAGGCCGCTTTCCGGCGCGATCCAGTCCAACAGGGCCATAAACCGTAGGGTCGCCGCTTCGCCGCCCCCGTCAATCCCCGAGCGCGTGATCGGCGCCCCGGATCGCGGCGTGAAGCTCTAGCCGAACAAGGCCCGCTGAAAGCTCTCAGCGGCCTTCAGGGCCGGCTTGGGGCCCAGCACGCTCACCGCCGCCCGGCCGGGCGCCAGGACGCCAGCGCCGATGCGGGCGAGGTCAGCGGCCTCAACCCGGTCGATGTCCTCGGCGATCTCCTGCGGGGTCAGCATGCGGCCGAACAGCAGCACTTGGCCGGCCGCCTGCTCGGCGCGGGCCAGGGGCGACTCGCGGGCCATGAACAGGCCGGCCTTCAGCTGGGCCTTGGCGCGGGCCAGCTCGGCCGGCTCCACCCGCTCGGCCAGGGCCATGATCTGGCCGGCCGCCACCTTGGCCAGCTCGGCGGCGTCGCCCGCCGCGCAACCGGCGAACACGCCCAGCACGCCGGTCTCGGCATAGGTCTCGGCATAGGCGTCGACGGCGTAGGCCAGCCCGCGCTTCTCCCGGGCCTCCTGGAACAGCCGCGAGGCCATGCCGCCACCCAGGATCTCGGCGAACAGACGCAGGGCGAAGTAATCCTCGTGGGTCACGCCCACGGACGGCAGCAGGAAGACCAGGTTGGCCTGCTCCAGCCGCTTGGCCTCGGCGCTGATCCCGCCCGCGAACTCGGCCGGCGGCGGCTCTGGCGCGCCTTGCCCGGCCGCTGCGCCGAAGTCGCGCTCGGCGATGGCCAGCAGCTCGTCCTCGTCCACGGCCCCGGAGGCGGCGACCACCAGGCTGTCGGGGGCGTAGAGGGCCGCGCGCCAGTCGCCCAGGGTCTTGGGCGTCGCGGTGGCGATGGAGGCCTCGGTCCCCAGGATCGAGCGACCCAGGGGATGGTCGCCGAAGGCGGCGGCCTGGGCCATTTCGAAGACGATGTCGTCAGGGGTGTCGGCGGCCTCGGCGATCTCCTGGCCGACCACCTGCTTCTCGCGGGCCAGATCCTCGGCCTCGAGGGTCGGACGCTGCACCAGGTCGGCCAGCACCCGCGCGCCCAGGTCCAGCCCGCCCGCCAGGGCGCGGACCTGGAAGCTGGTGCGCTCATAGCCGGTGGCGGCGTTGATCTGGCCGCCATCGGCCTCGATCACCTCGACGATGTCCTTGGCCGAGCGCTCGCCCGCACCCTTGAACACCATGTGCTCCAAGAGGTGCGACCAGCCCGAACGTTCAGCGTCCTCGCTGCGTGCGCCGCGCCCCGCCACCACGGACAGGGCCAGGGTCTCAAGGCCCGGCACGGGGTCGCAGATCACCCGCACCCCGTTCGATAGCTGATGCAGCCTCGCCAAGCCCGCCTCAGCCCTCCGCAAAGGCGCGGACATAGGTCTTGATGACGTCCGCATCGGCCGGCAGCCGGTCATAGCGCTCAGCCTTGCCGGCCAGGTGCAGCGCCTTGCGCGGCGTGGCCGGGGTTTCGCCGGTGGCCGCGTGCACGGCCTCGGGGAACTTGGCGGCATGGGCCGTGGACAGGATGATCACCGGCTCGGTGACGCCCCGGGCGCGGTTGAACGCCGCCACGGCCACGGCCGTGTGCGGATCGATCATCTGGCCGGTCTCGTTCAGGGTGGCGACGATGGTGCGGCTGGTGTCGCCCTCGCCCACCGCGGTCCCGGTGAAGGTCTCGCGCATGGTGGCCAGGGCCTGGGGCGGGATGTCGATCACGCCGGTCTCGGCGAAGGCCTTGAAGGCCCGGCCGGTCTCCAGCCCATCGCGGCGCACGGCCTCGAAATACAGCCGCTCGAAGTTCGAGGCCGACTGGATGTCCATGGCCGGCGACTGGGTGGCGGCGACGCCGCCGCGCACATAGCGGCCTTCCTCGAAGGCGCGGGCCAGGATGTCGTTGGAGTTGGTGGCGATGATGATCCGGGCGATGGGCAGGCCCATGCGCTTGGCCACATAGCCCGCAAAGCCGTCGCCGAAATTGCCGGACGGCACGCAGAAGGCCACCTCGCGGTGCGGCGCGCCGAGCGCCACGCCGGTCGTGAAGTAGTAGACCGACTGGGCCACGATCCGGGCGAAGTTGATCGAATTGACCGCCGACAGGCCGATGGATTGCTTCAGCGACTGGTCCGACAGGGCGTCTTTCAGGATCGCCTGGCAGTCGTCGAAGGTGCCGGCGACGGCCACGCAGCGGACATTGTCCTCGGCCGCCGTGGTCATGAACCGGCGCTGGACCTCACTGATCCGGCCATCGGGGAACATGGCGACGATGCGGGTGTTGGCGCGGCCGCGGAAGGCTTCGACCGCCGCCCCGCCGGTGTCGCCGGAGGTGGCGCACAGGATGGTCTGGGTGCGCTTCTGCAGGCCCAGCACGTGGTCCGACAGGCGGGCCAGGAGCTGCATGGCCACGTCCTTGAACGCCAGGCTCGGGCCGTGGTGCAGCTCGGCCATGAAGCCGCCGGGGGCCAGCTGGGTCAGGGGCACGACGGCCGGATGGGTGAAGCTGGCATAGGCCTCGGCGCACATCTCGGCCAGCAGGTCGGCGGCGATCTCGCCATCGACGAACTTGCCCAGCACCGCGGCGGCCACCTCGGCATAGGGACGGCCCGCGAAGGCCGCGATTTCGGCCTGGGTGAAGCTCGGCCAGGCTTCGGGCACATAGAGGCCGCCGTCGGGCGCCAGGCCCGCCAGGATCGCGTCGACAAAGCCGACCGAGGGCGACTGCCCCCGCGTGGAGACGTACCGCATCAACCCTTCCACTTTCGCCAGAGGAGGGCGGCATAGACGCCAGCCAGGGCCGCGGCAAGGCCGAACCAGGTCAGGGCGTATTCCAGATGCCGATTGGGGATGTCGGCCGGGACCGGGGCGGGAACCAGGGCCTTCCAGTCCGGGTTGGTCGGGGTCTCGGCCATCAGCACCTGCGGCGCGGGCGCCGAGGTGCGAAGAGCCTTGGCCATGGCGGCGTGGTCGCGCCAGTACCAGTGATTGCCGGCGACGTCGTTCGGCGGGGTCACAAAGCTGGGCTTGTCCGGCTTGCGGAAGACGCCGGTCAGGGAAAAGGGCGTGGTGTCGGCGGCGTCCACCGGCGGGCGGGCCGAGATGCTCTGGGCGACGAAGCCCCGGTCGACCAGCACAGCGCGATAGCCGGCGGCGTCCACCTTGCAGGCCGAGACCAGGCGCACGCCCGGCTCGCCGTCGCGAACCGCGTAGAGCTCCAGGAACGGCGCCTTGGCCAGGCCCGGACAGTCGAGGGTGACGCGGGTGAAGTCGGCGTCGACGCCCTTGGCCATGTCAGCCAGCACCGGACCGACCGGGCGGGGCGCGGCGCTCTGCAGGGCGGCGACCCGAGCCAGCAGGCTCTGCTTCCAGGCCAGGCGCTCCACCTGCCAGACGCCCAAGCCAATCAGGATGGCGAAGGCCACAGTGGTGGCGATGGTCAGGGCGACGGGGAACCGGCCGCCCCGGGGCGCGGCGGCGTCAGTCGTCATTCCGCGCTTCGGACGCCCGGTTGGCGAACTGGGCCGCCAGCATCAGGCCCTTCATCGGCCGCAGCATGCCGACGCAGACCACGACGGTCAGCGGCAGCCAGACCACCAGGTGGACCCAGATGGGCGGATGGATGGTGAATTCGGTGAACAGGGCGGCGAAGGCCACCAGGAAGCCGGCGATCATGATGACGAAGACCGCGGGCCCATCCCCGGAATCGCCCCTGGCCAGATCGTAGCCGCAAGCCTCGCATCGGGGCGAGACGGTGAGGAACCCTTCGAAGAGGTGTCCCTCACCGCAGTTCGGACAGCGACCGGCCAGGCCCGCCATCAGCGGATTGTGTCCGGTCGCCATGATCGTCAGCCGTGCCCGGCGGCGCCGCCGAAGACCACGTAGATGAAGGCGAACAGGAACAGCCACACCACGTCGACGAAGTGCCAGTACCAGGCCGCCGCTTCGAAGCCGAAGTGCTGCTTCGGCGAGAAGCCGCCGCCGATCAGACGGAACAGGCAGACGGCCAGGAAGATGGTGCCGATCAGCACGTGGAAGCCGTGGAAGCCGGTGGCCATGAAGAAGGCCGACCCGTACAGGCCCGAGTTCGCGGCTTCTTCGGAGAAGAAGTACTTGTGCTCGAGGATGTGGGCGTATTCCACCGCCTGGATGCTGGTGAACAGCACGCCCAGCAGGATGGTCAGGGTCAGGGCGACCTTGGCGCCCTTGCGGTCGCCGGTCTGCAGCGCGTGGTGCGCCCAGGTGACGGTGGTGCCCGACAGCAGCAGGGTCAGGGTGTTGACCAGCGGCAGGTTCCAGGCGCCGACGGTCTCAACGCCCTTCGGCGGCCAGGTGGCCCACGCGGTGGCCACTTCCTCGATGGAGGAGTGGGTGCGCACGCCGTGGAACAGGGCCATCTCGAAGAAGATCCAGAACCAGGCGACGAAGAACATCACTTCCGAAGCGATGAACATGATCATGCCGTAGCGCAGGCCGATCGAGACCACCGGGGTGTGATCACCCTGGTTGGCTTCGTTGGTGACGTCGCGCCACCAGCCGGCCATCGTGAACAGCACGCCAGCCAGGCCCGCGAAGAACAGCCAGGAGGTGCCCTTGTCGAGACCGAACAGGCCCTTCATCCAGACCACGCCGCCCATCGCCATGATGGTCGCAGCGGCGGAGCCCACGAGCGGCCACGGGCTCGGGTTCACAAGGTGGTAGTCGTGCTTGACGTCGCCCGCAGACATTTCGTGTCCTAACCCCTCTCAATATTCGCAGCCGACTCGTCTCTCCCCAGTCGGCGCAAGAAATTTCCGTTTCGCTATAGCCCTGCCGTGGGCGTTCCGCCAAGCGCGGAAGCACCCTTCGGCTGCGATGCATCGGCGCGCTTGCCGGCAGCGCCGTCCGTCACGGCCGGATAGAAGGTGTAGGAGAGGGTGACCTCCCCCTTGCCCTTGGTGTCCATGTCGGCCGCGTATTGCGGATCGATGAAGTAGACCACCGGGAATTCGACCGTCTTGCCCGGCCCGATCGTCTGGTCCGAGAAGCAGAAGCATTCCAGCTTCTGGAAGTAGGCGCCGGCCTGTTCGGGCACGACATTGTAAACGGCGTGGCCGGTCAGCGGCTTGTCGCTGTTGTTGGTGACCTTGAAATAGGCCAGCCCCGTATCGCCGATCTTGATGGTCTGCGCGGTCTGCTCGGCCTGGAAACTCCAGGGCAGGTCGCGGATATTGGCGTCGAACCGCACGGTCAGGGACTTGCCGGTCACCGCGGTCGGCGCGGCTTCGGCCTTGCGGATGGTGCCGTCAAAGCCGGTCAGCTGGCAGAAGGCCCGGTACAGCGGCACCGAGGCGTAGGCCGCGCCCACCATGCCCACAAAGGTCACGGCGCAGATCAGCGCGACCTTGGCGTTGCGCTTCTCCACCGGCGGCGGGGTCGGGGACTCAGAAGGGGCGTGCTGCGACATTGGCGCCAAGCCGAACAAGGGTCACGACAAAGACCAGGACAACGAACAGACCCAGGCCCAGGGCCAGGGCGATGTTGCGGCCCCGGCGGGCTCGGGCCGCCTCCGGGGATTCCAGCATCGGATCGCTCACAGGGGCACTCCCAGAGACAGGCCAAGGGCCGGCAGGCCCATCAGATGCTCCGCCAGCAGCGTGGCGAAAAGAAGGGTCAGATACAGGATCGAGAAGGCGAACAGGTTGCGCGCGTCCTTCACCGAGGCCTTCACGTCATATAGGCCGTCGTCCTTGCGTTCGTCAGTGTGCGTGTCCCCCGCGCGGCTGCGAAAAACGCGCCAGGCCAGGACCAGGAACATCAGGCCGCCCAGGGCGGACACGGCCAGATAGGCGACCCCGCCCAGGCCGGTGAACACCGGGGCCAGGCAGATCGGCACGAACAGCAGGGAATAGATGAGGATCTGCTTGCGGGTGGAGGCGGCGCCCGCCGTCACCGGCATCATCGGCACGCCGGCCTTCTCGTAGTCCTCGCTGGTGTAGAGGGCCAGCGCCCAGAAGTGGGCCGGGGTCCACATGAAGATGATGGCGCACAGGAGCCAGGCGTTCAGCGGGACCGTGCCGGTGGCCGCGGCCCAGCCGATGACCGGCGGCAGGGCGCCGGCGAGGCCGCCGATGACGATGTTCTGCGGCGTCGAGCGCTTCAGCCACATCGTATAGACGACGGCGTAGAAGAAGATGGTGAAGGCGAGCAGCCCGGCCGCCAGCCAGTTCACCGCCATGCCCAACAGCATGACCGAGAAGAGGGACAGGACGATCCCCAGCGCCAGGGCGTCGGCGCCCTGGACCCGGCCCGCGGGCACCGGGCGGCCGCGGGTGCGGCGCATCTTGGAATCGATGTCGGCGTCGAACCACATGTTGAGGGCGCCGGACGCGCCGGCCCCCACGGCGATGCACAGCACGGCCACGGCGCCCAGGACCGGGTGAATCGGCGCATTGGCGCAGATCAGTCCGGTGATCGCCGTGAACACCACCAGCGACATGACCCGCGGCTTCATCAGCTGCAGATAGTCCTGCCAGCGGGCGGGAAGGGCGGTGCGGGGAGCGGCGTCGGTCATCGCCATCGTTGAACTCTCGAAACAGAAGAAGGGCGCGCGCCGGAGGTTTCCAGCCCGCGCCCTTCTCTGATGCCTAAGCGGAGCCGGGTCCTAGTGGTGGGCGTCCGGCTTGATCACCGGCGGCTCGTTGAACTGGTGGAACGGCGGCGGCGAGGACAGAGTCCACTCCAGCGTCGTGGCGCCTTCGCCCCACGGATTGGCCTCGGCCTTACGGCGGCGGACGGCGGCTTCCAGCAGCACGATCATGAAGATCGCGACGCCGACCACGGTGACCGCGTAACCGACGGACGAGACGTAGTTCCACTTCGCGAACGCTTCCGGGTAGTCGATGTACCGGCGGGGCATGCCCTGCAGGCCCAGGAAGTGCTGCGGGAAGAAGATCAGGTTCACGCCGACGAAGGTGACCCAGAAGTGGGCCGCGCCGAGGAACTCGTTGTACTTCACGCCCCAGACCTTCTCGAACCAGTAGTAGAACCCGGCGAAGATCGCGAACACCGCGCCCAGCGACAGCACGTAGTGGAAGTGGGCCACCACGTAGTAGGTGTCGTGCAGGCTGTAGTCGATGCCGGCGTTGGCCAGCACCACGCCGGTCACGCCGCCGACGGTGAACAGGAAGATGAAGCCGATCGCCCACAGCATGGGCGTCTTGAAGTCGATCGACCCGCCCCACATCGTCGCGATCCAGGAGAAGATCTTCACGCCCGTGGGCACGGCGATCACCATGGTCGCGGCCACGAAGTAGGCGCGCAGGTTGATGGGCATGCCGACCGTGTACATGTGGTGAGCCCACACGATGAAGCCGACGAAGCCGATGGCGACCATGGCGTAGGCCATCGCGAGGTAACCGAAGATCGGCTTACGCGAGAAGGTCGAGACGATGTGGCTGATGATGCCGAAGCCCGGCAGGATCAGGATGTACACTTCCGGGTGACCGAAGAACCAGAACAGGTGCTGGTACATGACGGGGTCGCCGCCGCCGGCCGGGTCGAAGAAGTGGGTGTGGAAGTTGCGGTCGGTCAGCAGCATGGTGATGGCGCCGGCCAGGACGGGCAGCGACAGCAGCAGCAGGAAGGTGGTGACCAGCACCGACCACGCGAACAGCGGCATGCGGTGCAGGGTCATGCCCGGCGCGCGCATGTTGAAGATGGTGGTGATGAAGTTGATCGAGCCCAGGATCGAGCTGGCGCCGGCCAAGTGCAGCGACAGGATCGCCAGGTCGAGCGACGGACCGGTGTGGCCGGTGGTCGACAAGGGCGGATAGACCGTCCAGCCGCCGCCGAAGCCCTGGCCCGGGCCGCCGTCCACGAACAGCGAAGTGCAGAGCAGCACCCACGCCGCGACCAGCAGCCAGAACGAGATGTTGTTCATCCGCGGGAAGGCCATGTCCGGCGCGCCGATCATCAGCGGCACGAACCAGTTGCCGAACCCGCCGATCATCGCCGGCATGACCATGAAGAAGATCATGATCAGGGCGTGGGCGGTGACCACGGCGTTGTAGCCGTGCTTGGAGGCCTCGACGATGCCGAGCTGGTCAAGCAGCGAGCCCTTGGTGAACACCTGGATACCCGGCTCGGCCAGTTCCCAGCGGATCAGGCCCGACAGGGCGCCGCCCACGATCCCCGCCATGATGGCGAAGATCAGGTACAGGGTGCCGATGTCCTTGTGGTTCGTCGAAAAGAACCAGCGGACCAGGAACGGAGGCTTGTGGTCGTGGTCCGCGTGAGAGTCGTGAGCGGCAGAATGCGCCATCGATCGCTATCCTAAGATCAATTCGCGGCCGGCGCCGCGGCGGGCGCAGGCGTGGAGGCAGGCGCCGCAGCAGCCGGAGCGGCGGCGGCGGGAGCAGCGGG
>NZ_JBHTLQ010000043.1:0-31621 GCF_042679085.1 Phenylobacterium conjunctum
CTTGATCGCTTCATTCGTCCGTCCTCTGGTCGGGCGGACTCTAATTATTCCTGGAGGAGTTTCAGGGGGTCACGTCATGCCCGCTACCATCAAATCCTGGGCGGCGCCGACGCGCATCGAGTGGCCGGAGAGCTCGGAGACACTTTCAGGATCCAGATTCGCAGCCTGCGCCATGGCTTTGAGGCGGCGGTTGATGGCGACCGGGTCGATCCCGCGGGTCTGTACGGTATTCCGGATCACTGCGCGCAGGAGGACGCCTTCGACAACGCCAGAGGCTTCCAGCCAGCGGTACAGGTGCGCCATGGCAGTTGGCGAGATGTAGGCCCAGCGGCCGTCACCGAAGGGGTCGTTCTTGGCGCGGCGGACGAGGATCTTGCCTGCGCCATTGGACTGGCGCGCCAAGTCTTCAAGTTGGAGGTTCACGAGCTCAGTGCGCCGACAAAGGGTGTCGTAGCCCACGGCGAAGATCACCCGATCGCGCAGGCCAATCAGCGTGTCAGATGGACAGGCCGCGATGAGTAGGTCGCGCATGGAGGCCGACAGGCCTAGCGCCTGCTTTGGTCGGCGCCGCTTGCTCCGCATGGCGCGGCGCAGCGCGATGGCGACCTCCTCGTCATCGACCGGACTGGGCAGTCGCAGAAGCCGATGCACCTTTCGGATCGCGCACAGCCGCCGCTTTAGCGTGGAGGTCGCCGACTTGGCGGCGTCAGCGGTGATGAACTCCGCCACGGTCTCCGGATCAGAGGGTACCGCGGCGTAGCCATTCGCCAGGCACCAGCGTTCGAAGATGGCGAAATCGGCGCGGTAGCTCCGCAGGGTCGCGTCCGCATAAGCCCCCGATAGCCGGTCGATCTCGCGCCGCCAATCCACAACACTCATTTCATGCTATCATGTGACTCGGAATGCAGTTCTTATGATGCATTTCACATCATAATCAAGGTTTTTTCCGTGATCACGGCCGCTCAAATTCGAAGTGCGCGGGCAATCCTTAGGTGGTCTGCCGCCAATCTGGCGGAGCACAGCGGCGTAAGCCTACCAACTATACAGCGCCTAGAGTCCAGTGAGGGTGTGCCGAACGGGCGATCCTCCACCCTTGTCCAACTCCAGCGCACCCTCGAAGCCGCCGGCATCGAGTTCATCGGCACGCCCGATGACGGCCCCGGCATTCGCTACCGCCCACCAAGCGTCACCCCAAGTGCCTAAACCGCCCGCCAAGACCCGAGCGAAGACCTCCATGGCGGTCGCGACCGCCCAGCCCGTCTTCAAACTGCCCACCGCCTTGCTGGAGATGCTCGCGCCGCCCCGCCTCCTCCGCAAGGAGGACGAGGACGCGTACACTCTCCTTCGCGACCAGCTCCTGGAGAGCATCCAGCCCCGCGATGTGGTGGAGATGATCTGGGTTCTCGACTTGACCGAGAGCTTCTGGGAGGAGCGGCGCGCCCGTCACGCCAAACAGGTCCGCATCAAGTTGGCCCAGCGCAAGGCGGTCGAGGAGATCTGGCGGTCACGCATCCCAGACAACGCCAAGGGCGATCCGGATTTCGAGTTCGAGCTCCAGGGCGACGTGTCCGACATCCTGCTTGGCAATGAGCCGGCCTACGGCGGCTTCAAGCTGGTGTGCGCAGACCTCGGCCTCAAGCCAGGTGACGTGGAAGCCGTGGCCTTCCAGACCGCACTCAAAGACCTCGAAGCACTGCAAAAGCTCATCGACCGCTCGATCAATCGCCGCATCCAGATACTGCGCGAGATCGACCGGAGCCGCGAGATCGCCGATCGCGCACGACGCACCGTGGCGACCATCGAAGCCGCCCAGGACGCCGAGTTCGAATGACCTCGGAGGCGAAGGCCGCCGCCAACCGCCGGAACGCCGCCCGCAGCAGCGGCCCGAGGACGCCAGAAGGCAAGGCGCGCGCCGCCGCCAACGCCCGCCGGCATGGGCTCAATATTGATGCGCCGGACAACGACCCCGTCGTCCAAGCAATCCTGGAGGCGCTAAATCCAGCCTCCTCGACCCGCGACGCCGCCCGGACCCTGGCGCTGGCCCAGGAGCGCCTGCGCAGGATCCGCGCCGCGAAAGCCGCCGTAACCAGCTCGCCGCCCAAAGACCCACCCGCCGGTCTCACCCCGGAAGACACCAGGGCCCTCGCCTACGCCCAAGCCGCCGACCAGTTGCTCCGGCTCGACGATTACGAGCGCAAGGCGATCTCCCGCCGCAAGCGAGCAATTCGGGGGCTCTAAACCTCCAGGTGGTAGCTCATAACGGCGTTCTCAGACTTATATCGTCCGCCTCAAGGGGGGCTCCATGCCAGAGGTGACGGTCCGCAAGCGCGTCGGTAAGCGCTCCGGCGGCTGGAAGTACAAGGTTCGACGCTGGTACTACCGCAACCGGCCCCAGGTCGCCGTGACCGCCGCCTTCGCGGTCGTCGTCCTACTGAGCATCATTGTCATCCACGCGCTTGTACCCAATTTGGGGACATCGGAGCCAAGCTCGACCTCAGCGGCCGCCCCGCCCCAATAGTCCAGATTTGGCGAAACGAACCCAAGTCGCCTGAGGGTTTCCAGGCCCAGGACGCCTTTAAAGGGCGTTTCAGAAACCTCCCCCGCCGCCATCCCGCAATATCCCGCCTAGTCCCGCCACGTCCCGGCTCCCAGCGCCTCAGATGTCCGATAACGCTGAGCGCTGCCTGCCGACGCCCGCCGCACCAAATCTCCGCCCTCCTCCAGATTATTTGGCGCGACTTCGCGGGCGGCGGCGCCCATTTAGCGAGGCTGAAGAGCCGGCGGCCTGAGCCTCGGCTATAGGTTAGTGTCTGGCGCCGGCCTCTCATGGGGCCAGCGCCCAGGTTCCGGAGTTGTCGCATCGATGAACGCGCCGTCCAGGCTTGATCCGAAGGCCGGGATCACACCCGCCACCCTGACCCACCTCCAGCGTCTGGAGGCGGAGAGCATCCACATCATGCGCGAGGTCGCCGCCGAGGCTGAGAAGCCGGTGATGCTGTACTCGGTGGGCAAGGACTCGGCCGTGATGCTGCACCTGGCGGCCAAGGCCTTCTATCCCTCCAAGCCGCCCTTCCCGCTCCTGCACGTGGACACCACCTGGAAGTTCCGGGCCATGTACGAGATGCGCTCGCGCATGGCCGAAGAACTCGGCTTCGAGCTCCTGGTCCACCAGAACCCGGAATGCGTTGAGAAGGGCATCAACCCCTTCGACCACGGCTCGGCCACCCACACCGACATGTGGAAGACTGAAGGCCTGAAGCAGGCCCTGGACAAGTACGGGTTCGACGCGGCCTTCGGCGGCGCCCGGCGCGACGAGGAAAAGTCCCGCGCCAAGGAGCGCATCTTCTCCTTCCGCTCGGCCCAGCACCGCTGGGACCCCAAGAACCAGCGCCCGGAGCTCTGGCGGCTCTACAACGCCCGCAAGAACAAGGGCGAGAGCATCCGGGTGTTCCCGATCTCCAACTGGACCGAGCTGGACATCTGGCAATACATCCACCTGGAGAACATCCCGATCGTGCCGCTGTACTTCTCCGACGTGCGGCCGGTGGTGGAGCGCGACGGCGCCCTGATCATGGTCGATGACGACCGAATGCCGCTTCGTCCCGGCGAGACCCCGATGATGAAGTCGGTGCGCTTCCGCACCCTGGGCTGCTACCCGCTCACCGGCGCGGTCGAGAGCACGGCGGCCACCCTGCCCGAGATCATCCAGGAGATGCTGCTCACCACCACCTCCGAGCGCCAGGGTCGGGTCATCGACCACGACCAGGCCGCCTCGATGGAGAAGAAGAAGCAAGAGGGCTATTTCTGATGTCTCACCAGTCCGCCCTCATCGCCGAAGACATCGAGGCCTATCTCAAGGCCCACGAGCACAAGTCCCTGCTGCGCTTCCTGACCTGCGGGTCGGTGGACGACGGCAAGTCCACCCTGATCGGCCGCCTGCTCTATGACTCGAAGATGATCTTCGAGGACCAGCTGGCCGCGCTGGAAGCCGATAGCAAGAAGGTCGGGACACAAGGCGGCGACATCGACTTCGCCCTGCTGGTGGACGGCCTGGCCGCCGAGCGCGAGCAAGGCATCACCATCGATGTCGCCTATCGGTTCTTCTCCACCGATAAGCGCAAGTTCATCGTCGCCGACACCCCCGGCCACGAACAGTACACCCGCAACATGGTCACCGGCGCGTCGACCGCCGACGCCGCCATCGTCATGATCGACGCCCGCAAGGGCGTGCTGACCCAGACGCGCCGCCACTCCTATCTGGTCAGCCTCTTGGGCATCCGGCACGTGATCCTGGCCATCAACAAGATGGACCTGGTCGGCTGGGACCAGGGCGTGTTCGACGCCATCCTGACCGAGTACCGCGACTTCGCCGACCAGATCGGCGTCAAGGCCTTCCACGCCATCCCGATGTCGGCGCTGAAGGGCGACAACATCACCGAGACCAGCGCCGCCGCCCCCTGGTACCAGGGCCCGCCGCTGATGGCCCTGCTGGAGACCCTGCCGGTCGAGGACGACCTGCGCGACAAGCCCTTCCGCATGCCAGTCCAGTGGGTCAACCGCCCCAACCTCGACTTCCGCGGCTTCTCCGGTCTGATCTCGTCCGGCTCCATTCGGCCGGGCGACCGGATCAAGGCCCTGCCCTCGGGTCGCGAAAGCACCGTCGAGCGCATCGTCACCTTCCGCCAGGACCTGCCGCAAGCGGTCGCCGGCCAGTCGGTGACCCTGACCCTGACGGACGAGATCGACATCTCCCGCGGCGACGTGATCGCGATCGCCGACGCCCCGCCCGCCGTCGCCGACCAGTTTGAGTCGACCCTGGTCTGGATGGACGACGAGCCCATGCTGCCGGGCCGCCCGTACCTGTTGAAGATCGGCGCCCGCACGGTCGGGGCCTCGATCACCGAGCCCAAGTACAAGGTCAATGTGAACACCCTCGAGCACCTGGCCGCCAAGCGGCTGGAGCTCAACGAGATCGGCGTCTGCAACCTGTCCCTCGACGCGGCCATCGCCTTCGACCCGTACGAGGAGAACCGCGACCTGGGCGGCTTCATCCTCATCGACCGGATGTCGAACCGCACGGTCGCCGCCGGCATGCTGCACTTCGCCCTGCGACGGTCCCAGAACATCCACTGGCAGGCGCTGGACATCGACCGCAATGCGCGGGCGGCCCAGAAGGGCCAGAAGGGCCGCGTGGTCTGGTTCACCGGCCTGTCGGGCGCGGGCAAGTCCACCATCGCCAACCTGGTGGACAAGAAGCTGTTCGCCGAGGGCCGCCACACCTACATCCTCGACGGCGACAATGTCCGCCACGGCCTGAACCGCGACCTCGGCTTCACCGACGTCGACAGGGTGGAGAACATCCGCCGCGTGGCCGAGGTGGCCAAGCTGATGGCCGACGCCGGCCTGATCGTGCTGGTCTCCTTCATCTCGCCCTTCCGAGCCGAGCGGCGGATGGCCCGCGACCTGATGGGCCCCGGCGAGTTCATCGAGGTGCACGTCGACACCCCCCTGGCCGAGGCCGAGCGGCGCGACGTCAAGGGCCTCTACAAAAAGGCCCGGGCCGGCGAGCTGAAGAACTTCACCGGTATCGACAGCCCCTATGAAGCGCCCGAAGCCCCCGAAATCCGGCTGGACACCACGGCGCTGACGCCCGAAGAGGCGGCGGAGACCATCACCGCCTGGCTTTCGAAAGACGCCCAATGACCGACGCCGAACTGGCCTTGAAGCTGGCCGAAACCGCCGGCCAGCTGCTGATCACCCTTCGCCAGTCCGGCCTGGTGGACGGCAAGGCCCTGGGCGCAGCGGGCGACGCGGTGGCCCACCAGTTCCTGGTCCAGGCCCTGGCCCACCAGCGCCCGGACGACGGCGTGCTGTCCGAGGAAGGCGCCCGTGACCCGGCGCGCCTGGCCAAGTCGCGGGTCTGGATCGTCGATCCCCTGGATGGCACGCGGGAGTATTCGGAAGCTCGCCCAGACTGGGCCGTGCATGTGGCCCTAGCCATCGACGGTGTCGCCGCCATCGGCGCGGTGGCCCAGCCGGACCTCGGCGTCGCCTACTGCACCGACGCCGCCGAACTCGGCCCCTGCCCCGGCGCCCTGAAAATCCTGGTGAGCCGCACTCGCCCGCCGCAAGAGGCCGAACGGGCCGCCAAGGCGCTGGGCGCCGAACTGGTCGGGATGGGCTCAGCCGGCGCCAAGACCATGGCCGTGGTCCGCGGCGAGGCCCACGCTTACGTCCATTCGGGCGGCCAGTACGAGTGGGACAGCTGCGCGCCCGTCGCCGTCGCGCAAGCGGCCGGCCTGCACGTCTCACGCCTCGACGGCTCGCCGCTGATCTATAACTGCGAAGACCCCTACCTGCCCGACCTCGTGGTCTGCCGGAAGGAACTCAGCGCCGACCTCCTGGCCGCGCTGCGCTAAGTCTGAACGCTGACCAGCCGGTCGGCCAGCAGGTTCCAGTTCAGAGTCGACTGCAGCTGGGCGTAGATCGCCTTCAGCCAGCCTTTACGGCGGAACTCTAAGAACACTTCGTCCGACAGGCCGCGCAACTTGCCTTCGTCCAGGGTGGCGAACCCGGCCAGCCGGATCTCGCCGCCGTCCGGCATCGAAATGGTCGCCACCCGCGCATCCAGCAGTGCGTGTTCGATCAGCGCCTCGATGAAGGGGCCGGTCGCGGCCTCCATGGCGCGATAGGACTGGCAGAACTCGAAGGCCCGCTTGACCAGACCCGTGGGCTCCTCGCCCTGGAACAGCGCCTTGCCACGGCCCTCAGCGACCAGCACCCGCGGGCAATGGTCGATGCACAGGGTGACGAACTCGCCGCCGTCCTGTTCGCCCAGGATGAAGGGATAGCGACGCACATAGGCCGGCACATAGGCGTTGTCCGCCCAGCGACCGCGGGAATCGACGAACAGGTTCTCGTCGTCGCGCACGCCCACCACCGCCACCGGCCGCACGCCGCCGTCGATGGTGAAGGCGATCGGATAGGCCTGGGCCGCCAGCGGGATCTCGTTCAGGCTGATCGGAATGATGTTGGTGTCGCGCGCGAATCCATAGTCGAGCGGATCAGCCAAAGCCGCACCCGCCAGCGTCTGCGGGTGCAGAGCGACCGGATTCTCGTAGAACAGCGGCTTCATGCGGCCTGAACAGCTCCCCCAAGCCATTCTCGACACGGATCATTCCGGGTCGAATTAACGGCCAGTTCACCACAGCTGCACAAATGGCGCCACAAGTGTCGCGAACCAGCGCTATCCGATTTGGTGGCCTGGGAGCTTCAAACGCTCTCCACCTCGCGTCCGCCGCTGACCCCGGCCGCCTCCAGGGCCGCGATCAGCTCGATCACCGTCGCCGCCAGCTCCTCCGGATCGCGGCCGCGCAGCACCAGGTTGGAGCCATAGATCCCGTCGCCGAAGAAGGGATAGCTGCCCAGGCTCATGGTCGGGTGGGCCTTGGCGACGGCCTCCAGGGGCGCGGCCATCGCGCCCTCGCCGGAGCCTTCGACCCGCACGGTCTTGGTCAGCACCACCGCCCCGGAGCGCAGGCGCGGGCCCACGTCCTCCAGCATGCCGCGCATGATCTGCGGCACCCCGGCCAGGACGAAGACATTGCCGATGGTGAAGCCGGGCGGCCCCTGGACCGGGTTCTTCACCAGGTCGCCGCCCACCGGCACCCGGGCCATCCGCCGGCGCGCGGCGTTCAGCTGGTCGCCCCAGCGCGCCGTCATCATGCCCAGGATTTCAGGGTGCTCGTACAGTTCGACGCCAAAGGCCGCCGCCACCGCATCGGCGGTGATGTCGTCGTGGGTCGGCCCGATACCACCGGTCGTAATGACGTAGTCATAGCGGTCACGTAGAGCGTTCAGGGCCGCGATGATCTCCTCCATCACGTCCGGCACCGTGCGCGCCTCGGCCAGGTCGACGCCATGGACGCCCAGGTAGCGCGCGATATCTCGCAGGTTGGTGTCCTGGGTCCGCCCCGACAGGATCTCGTCGCCGATGATCAGCACCGCCGCCGTCACCACATCCCCGCCCGTCGGACTACCCATCGCTGCCGTCTCCGCCTACATGCCTCAAGCTCTCGCCCCAGGACTTGCCCTCTCCATGGACTTCCCGCAACAGCTCATCCGCGCCCAGCTGGTCAGCCGCTATAAGCGCTTCTTCGCCGACGTGGTGCTGGAGGACGGAACGGAGCTCACCACCCACTGCCCGAACCCCGGCGCGATGCTCGGCCTGAACATGCCCGGCCTGCCCTGCTGGATCTCCACCTCCGACAACCCGAAGCGCAAGCTCGCCCACACCTTGGAGCTCGTTGAGGTCGACGGCGGCCTGGTCGGGATCAACACCCTCGCCCCCAACCGGCTGGTCGCCGAGGCCCTGGCGGCCGACGCCATTCCGGAGCTGACCGGCTACGCCGTCCACCGCCGCGAGGTGAAGTACGGCGAGGCCAGCCGCGTGGACTTCCTGCTGCAGGGCGCCGACCGCCCCGACTGCTGGCTGGAGATCAAGAACTGCCACCTGCGGCGCACCGGGACCCTGGCCGAGTTCCCCGACTGCGTCGCCGCCCGCTCGGCCAAGCACCTGCGCGAGTTGGAGGCCATGGTCGCCCAAGGGGACCGGGCGGTGGTGCTGTTCGTCGTCCAACGCACCGACTGTGACGCCTTCGCCGCCTGCCGAGAGCTGGATCCGGCCTTCGCGACCGCGCTGGACCATGCGGCGGACGCGGGCGTCGAGGTGCTGGTCTATGCCTGCGACATCAGCTCAACGGCGGTGACCCTCACCGACCGCATCCCCTGGCGGCGATAAGGTTCGCGAGGCGAGACCTGGCGGGATACAAGCCTGATGGGAGACACGGCGCACGCCCTCGGCCACTCAGCTGCGCTGAGTGAGCTCTGGCGCCATGGGGGTGAAGTCCAATGTCGACGCGAAAGCTCCAGATCATCCTGTCGAGCGTGTTTTTCGTCCTTGGGGGATGGTGTGTCGTCGCCCCGGCCAGCGTTGTCGCGCTCTGCTTCCGACCTGAATATCAATCGGCCGATCCCATCGTGCCCATCCTGACGGCGTGCTTCGGATTGCAGGCGCTGATCTCGGGCCTCTTCGCCCTGACCGCGCGCTTCACCAGCGTCACCTTCCTGGCCTACGGGATCGGATTGATCCCGTTCTTCGCGCTCGACGCCTACTTCTACCTTGTGACCCCCGCCTTGACCGAACTCGGGCTGGTGGATGTCGTCGGCAACCTGATCATGTTGGCGATCTGCTGGCTCGGATGGCGCCAGACGCGGGCATAGAGCTGCGGGTCCTCGCCGGTGACATCAGCCCCTTCGCGGTGACCTTGGGCCAGCCCCTTCCTTGGGCGATGGGCCCCGGCGGGGGCTAGGCGTCATCTTCGCCTCGCGCAGAATGAGGCCCCAAGATTGATGATGCCGTGCCCCACGCCGCCGGTTAGGCTCGGACTAAAGGAAGTCGCCAGGGGGGGCCCATGACCGGCAAATTTCAAGGACTGAACCCGCGCAAGGCGGCCATTGGGGGCATCGCCTTGCTCACCATCGCCGCCATAAGTGACAGCGCCATGGCGAACACTCAGTGCGAGGATTCCGCTGGGTGGACGGCTCTTTACGCCCGATGCGACGCCCGCTCGGTGTGTAAGGTCAACGATCCCATCTACTACAGCCAGGCCATTCCGATCGGGAAGCATCAGAACGCGGCGGCGCAGCAGAAACGTTTTCAAGCAATGGCGTCCAAGGCCGCGGGCAAGCCCATGGGGGCCTACGTCACCCAGACAGCGGGCGGGTGTTTGCGTAACGCAAAGAGCGCCGACGACTTCATAAAGCTGCTGCGCGAGACCAGTCCCGAGAACGCCTTCATCTTCCTACGCTATTGAACCGGTTAGCCTTCGCGCGCGGGCCGGGATCACCCTCCATCAGCGGGTGGCCTGCCTGAAAAGCCAGGCGCGCGGACGGCAAAAAGCGAGTGGCGCGCTAGGGCGGCCTAGCTAAGCTCGCACTGTCCGCAAACTCGGGGATCTGAGCCATGAATCGTAACGACAAGGCTGCCTCGGCGCGCGCCGCATTGGTCGCGGCGCTGGCGGCCACCGGGTGGCTCGCCATGCAGAGCAGCGCGCACGCCGGAGCTTTTTGCCCGTCCAAGGACGGCTACACGGTGCTTTACGCCCGTTGCGAGGTGTCGGCGTGGTGCAAGCTGACGGACCCCGTCTATTACAGCCAGCCCATCCTGATCGCGAAGGGGAAGACCTCGAGCGAGCAACAGGCCAAATTCCAGGCCATGGCCGAGAAGGCGGCGGGTCAGAAGAGCGGCGCCTATTACGGTCAGGCGACAGGAGGTTGCTACGACAACCCGGACCAGATCGAGACCGACCTGATGCAGCCGATGCGGCAGAAGAATCCGAACGAAAAGTTCGTTCTCCTGCGCTTCTGACGGAGGCCGCGGCCAGGGCTCAAGCCGCGCGGAACAGCCCCACCATCCAACTCGCCTGCTGGCCGGCGATGGCCAGTGACCGTGTCGCCAGGTCCTGGCGCACCTGGATCGCCTGCAGCTTGGCGGAATCCTTGGCGAGGTCGGTGTCGACGATATTGCCGACCCCGGCCTGCAGGGTGTCGGCCAGTTTGTCGGCATGGGCGATGCGGCGCTCTACCATGGCGGCTTCGGAGCCGAACTTCGACACCGCCCCGTTCACCTGGGCCAGAGCCGCGTCCACCGTGGTCAGCAGGGTGTCGGCGCTCATGAAATCCAGGCCCGTCAGGCCCAGCCAGTCCGAGGTCAGCGGCCTGTGCGACACCTTCACGCCATCCACGCCGCCGGAGGGGGAGCTCAGGCTGGTCTCCATGCCGCGGAACGGCGTGAAGGTCAGGCTGTTGATGATGAAGCCCTGCAGGGCCGGCGGCGCCTTGGGATTGACGGTCATCGCCAGGTTCACCCCGCCCGGGCCGGTATAGCTGGTCTCGTCCGGAAAGCCGTAGGTCCAGCCCAGAGTGACGGTCTTGCTGCTGGTGGTGTTGGGGAACAGGAAGGTCGTGCTGTTCGGGCTGCCGTCGTCCGGCGTCGCGGTGACGCTGGCCTGACTGAGGGACGGCGGCACGGTCAGCACCATCAGCAGGTTGCCCCCCTCGCCCGGCAGGGTGACCGGCAGGTTGATCGAGGCCTGGGGCGCGCCCGCCGCCGGGGTCATGTCGGTGATGGCGTTGGGCTTGATGTCCAACAGGTTGACGCCCGCGAAGCTCGCATTGCGCGCCGCGCTGTCCGAGCGCGCCACCAGCGCCTTGATGTCGATCAGCAGGGCCGCGCGACTGGCCGCGTCCAGCGAGGCGTCGCCATAGGCGATGGCTTTGGCGCGCACCTCGCTCAAGGTGTCGGAAATCCCCTCCCCCGCCGCGATGGCGACGTCCAGGGTCGAGCGGGTGCGGTTCAGGCTGTCGCGGACCACGCCCCAGCCGGAGACCTCGCTGCGCATCCCTTGAGCGATGGCGTACGTCGCGCCGTCATCCTTGGGGCCGGCCACCTTCAGGCCGGTGGCGATGCGGGCGCGCAGCCGGCCGGCCTCGGCGTCGATGGCGCCAAGAGCCTGGCGCGCCTGCGCCGCTCCGACATTTGTCAGCAATGACACCACGTGACGCGGCAGCCCCCAGTATCGTCGTTATCTGGCCGCCAAGTGCTGAATCTGCGCTTAAGCTTAGCCGGCCCATCTGCGCGTCGTTGTTGCCTTTTTGGCCCGTCTCGACCATCTGATGGAAACGCCCTTCCCCGGAGCTTCCCATGACCCTCACCGACGTTCTCGAAGCCGAGCACCGCACCGGCCAGGTCAAGGTCCATGGGCCCGAGGGTTTCGAAGGCATGCGCGTCGCCGGCAAGCTGGCCGCCGAGTGCCTGGACATGCTCACCCTGCACGTTCAGCCGGGCGTCGTCACTGATGAGCTCGACCGCCTGGCCCGCGAATTCATCCTGGACCATGGCGCCCTGCCGGCCTGCCTGGGCTATCGCGGCTATACCAAGACGCTCTGCATCTCACCCAACCACATCGTCTGCCACGGCATCCCGGGCGAGCGGACCCTGCGCGAGGGCGACATCGCCAATATCGATGTCACCGTCATCGTCGACGGCTGGCACGGCGACCACTCGCGCATGTACGGCGTCGGCGCGATCTCGCCCCGCGCCAACCGCCTGATCGAGGTCACCTACGAGGCCATCCAGAAGGGCCTGGACGCCGTGAAGCCGGGCGCCCGCACCGGCGATATCGGCCACTCCATCCAGACTTATGTCGAGGCCCAGCGCTGCTCGGTGGTCCGCGACTTCTGCGGCCACGGCCTGGGCCGCGTCTTCCACGACAGCCCCAACATCCTGCACTTCGGCCAGAAGGGCACGGGCGAGCTGCTGCGCCCCGGCATGTTCTTCACCATCGAGCCCATGGTGAACCTGGGCAAATACCAGGTGAAGCTGCTCTCCGACGGCTGGACGGCGGTCACCCGCGACAAGTCCCTGTCGGCCCAGTGCGAGCACTCCGTCGCTGTCACAGAGACCGGCTATGAGATCTTCACCGTCTCGCCCCAGGGCCTGTTCAAGCCGCCGGTGACGGTGGCGTAGGGCTCGGGCTCACATTTCCCTTCTCCCCTTACGGGAGCACTCGACGCCCCCTCGTCCAGCCCGGCCATGACGGCAAGGTTTGGAACTCAGCGTAGTCCATAAGGCTCCCCGCAGAGGAACGAAGGAAGGGATTGAGCCGCCGCCCCCCTAAAGCCCGCTCTCAATCGCCAGACGGATCGCCTCCGCGCCTGACCGGACGTTCAGGGCCTTCAACAGCGCCGCGCGGTGCATCTTCACCGTCCGCTCGGTCACGCCCAGCTCGCCGGCGATCTGCTTGTTGAGCCGGCCCTGCGACAGAGCCTTCAGCACCTCGCGCTGGCGTGGGCTCAAGGCCTCGATCTTGGCGCGCGCGATGTGTTCGCGGCTGGGGGCGGCGTCGGGGTCCGGCGCGGCGCTCTGCGAGCCCAGGAAATAGTCCAGCTCGCCCTCGGCGTCGAAGATCGGCGCCACCAGCACAGCGTTGCGGAACGGCGTGCCGTCCTTCTTGTAGTTGCGAATCTCGACCATCACCGGAAGCCGGTCGCGCACCCCCTGGCGGATCTTTTCCGACAGGTCCGGCTCCGTCGTCGGCCCGGCCAGGAACCGGCAATTGCGCCCCAACACCTCGTCGCGGCCATAGCCGGTCAGGTCCAGAAAGGCCTGGTTGCAATGGACAATGGGATTGTCGCGCTGCCGCGGGTCGCTCAGCACCGCGGCGATCGGGCTCGCGTCGATCATACGCTTCAGGGCGGGCGGCGCGCCTGGCGACGGTCGCGCCTCGAGGACTTCCCCTTTGGACATGTTGGCCAGGATGGGCGCCGCAGCCATGTTTTACAAGCCCGAGGTCCGGCGCAGCCGGGCTCGGGATGATGAGGTGAAGCGCCATGAACTACATCGCCCCCGACTCCCGGCTGTTCGACGAAGCCGGCAAGCTCTACGTGCCGGAAGACGTCCAGGAGGCGGTGCGCAAGATCATCCGCTGGGCCGGCGACAATCCGGAACGCGAGGGTCTGCAGGACACCCCCGCCCGCTTCGCCCGCGCCTGGCGCGAATACTGCGAAGGCTATGAGGACGATCCGGGCGTGCACCTGTCGCGCACCTTCGAGGAGGTGGGCGGCTATGACGACATCGTCGTCCTGAAGGACATCCCCTTCCGCTCGCACTGCGAACACCACATGGCGCCGATCATCGGCAAGGCCTCGGTCGCTTATCTGCCGAAGGACCGGGTGGTGGGCATCTCCAAGCTGGCCCGCGTGGTCCAGGGCTACGCCAGCCGCCTGCAGGTGCAGGAGCGCATGACCGCCGAGGTCGCCGACTGCATCTGGACCCACCTGAAGCCCCGCGGCGTCGCCGTGGTGATCGAGGCGACCCACGGCTGCATGACCGGCCGCGGGGTGAAGACCCCTGACGTCGCCATGGTCACCCGCCGCTTCCTGGGCGTCTTTGAAGACGACCGGGCCAGCCGCAAGGACGTGCTCGAGCTGATGGGGCGCTGAGCGCCATGCGCCTTGCGATCATCGGCGCGGGATTGGCGGGGCTGGCCTGCGCCGAGCGCCTTCGGGCCCGGGGTCTGGAGGCGCGGCTGTTCGACAAGGGCAAGGGGCCGTCCGGGCGCCTCGCCTCGCGCCGGATTGCGACCCACCTGGGCGAGGCCGTGTTCGACATGGGCGCCCAGTACTTCACCGTCCGAGATCGCGACTTCGCCGCCCAGGTCGCCCAGTGGCTGGCCAAGGATCTGGTCGCGCCCTGGCCGGAGGCCGGATCCGGCGCCTGGGTGGGCGTGCCGACCATGGCCGCGCCGCTGAAGGCCATGGCCGCCAACCATGATATCCGCTGGAACACCTTTGTCGGCGGCGTCAGCCGCGAGGGGCGGGTGTGGCGTCTGCACCTGAAGGAGGGCGACGAGGCCCCCTTCGACGCGGTCATCATCGCCCTGCCGGCCGAACAGGCCATGCCGCTCCTGGCCCTCAACGATATCGACTTCATGAACAGGAGCGCCGCCTCGGTCAGCCAGCCCTGCTGGACCGGATTGTTCGCCTTTGACGCGCCTCTGGAGACGTCCTCCCCCGTTCTCCGTGACGGCCGCGTCCTGGCCTGGGCGGCCCGCAACACCTCGAAGCCGGACCGCGCCGGCCCCGAGGCGTGGGTCGCCCAGGCCCAACCCGCCTGGTCCCAGGCGCACCTGGAGCGCACCCCGGACGAGGTCGCCGACATCCTGCTGGCTGAGCTGTTCGAGATTACCGGGGTTCCGCCTCGCAGGCCCCTGGCCAGCCACGCCCATCGCTGGCGGTTCGCCCGTTCTACGGGCCTGGACATCGGCCCGCTCTGGAGCCCGGCCCTGCGCCTGGGCGTCTGTGGCGACTGGCTGCTCGCCCCGCGGGTCGAGAGCGCCTGGCTGTCGGGCCATCGTCTAGCGGAGATCATGAGCCGGGACCTCGCACGCCTCCTGGACGGGGACGCCGCTTAGGCCAACTCAGACCAGGCGACGGGGGATCCGCACGTCGCTAGACCGCTCAAACACCACCTGGCCGGACTTGCGGGCGCTTAGGCTTTCCGAGACAAGGAACGCGCTGGGCGTCGACCTCAGTTCGACCGTCGCTGTCACCTCGCAGGACCAGTCACCCCGCGACCAGGCGCTGAGCGCCTTCTGGCGCCACACCCCGCTGTTGTGCTCGCCCTCGGTCAACTCCACCGTCTCCCAGCGCCCCCGCGAGATCGTGCTGCCGATGTCCGGCCAGGTGAAGGGGACCGGCGGGCTGTCCAGGGTGATGCGGTAATGGTCGGGCGAGACCGGCTGTGTGGTGATCGGCCCCGGCGTCTCGCCCTCGCCCTGGCGCTCGGGCACGGCGAAGGGCGCGGGCGACGTCTCCTGCGGCCGCACCGGCAGGTCCAGGCTGCAATGGGCCAGGTCCAGGTCAAGGGACACCGTCTCCGGCGACGGCCAGACCAGCGGCCATAGGCCTTCCGAGAGCGCGACGCGGATGCGCGAGCCCTTGTTGAACCGTCGCCCGGCGACGATCAGGGGGACGGCGACATCATAGAAGACCCCCGGCGCCAGCTGCTCCGGCTCGGCGTCGGACGTCCGATGGGTCAGGTTTTTCACACCCCAGCTCACCAGCCAGGATCCGCCCTCGGGCGTCACCTCGGTCAGGCGCACAGCCAGCGTCGCCACCGGCTTGTCCGCCCGCACCCGCACCCGCAGCACGGGACAGCCCAGGATCTCCAGGTCCGCTTCCAGCGGCAGGCTGTCGAAGGTGAGCGACCTGGCGTCGTCCAGCCCCTGTTCCATCGGCGGACGGTCGATCCACTCGGGCTTGGTCAGCCCAACGACCCGACCGCCGCCCACGCTCGCCTGCCCGGCCCCCGGCGCCGGCGACAGGCCCTTGGACGTCAGGTGCAGGCGCTTGGCCGTGATGGTCGGCGCGGGCCAGACAGGCTCGGCGATCCAGCGGCCGGGCACGGGCTTGGGCGCCGTCTGCTCGCCGGCGGCATAGGGCATGAAGACCCGCAGCATCGGCTCGGCCATGATGCCGGTCTCCTCGCCGACCAGCCATTGCGCCCACCAGCGCAGCTCCTCCACGGCCCAGTCCAGGCCCTGGGGCGTGGCGGCCCACGGATAGGTGTGACCCCAGGGCCCGATCATGCCTTTGCGCGGAACCGTCAGGTGCTCCAGCAGGCGCGGGACGGGATCGGCATAGGCGTCCCGCCAGCCGGAGACGACATAGGTCGGGACCTGGATCGCGCTCCAGTCCTGGTCGATGGAGCCGCGCCGCCAGTAGGCGTCGTTGGTCTGGTGCTCCAGCCAGGTCCGCAGGATCGCCGGCGTGGAGTCCAGGCGTTGCCGCCACATCGCCTCCCAGGCCTCGCCCACCACCGCCGGATCGGGCGGGCCGGCCATGACCGTCTTGAACAGCACGCCCCACTGCAGGTTCGTATGCCCGACCGCCCCGCCGACATAGTGCGCATCGCCGCCATAGCGGGTGTCGGTGGTCCCCAGGGCCATGATCACCTTCAGCGCCCTGGGCCTGCGGGCGGCGATCTGCAGGGTGTTGATCCCGCCCCAGGACAGGCCGCGCATCCCGACCGCGCCCGAGCACCAGGGCTGGCGCGAGATCCAATCGATGACCGCCTCGCCGTCGGCCAGCTCCGGTTCGGCGTACTCGTCGGTCAGAACCCCTTCGGAGTCGCCCGACCCGCGCACATCGACCCGCACATAGGCGAACCCCCGGCTGGCCATCTGCCGGCCCCAGGCGCTGTCGTGGCTCCGGAAGCCGTCGCGCTTGCGATAGGGGATGTACTCCAGCACCGCCGGACTTGCGCCCTGGCCTTCCGGCAGGAACAGCCGCGCCGACAGCCGCACCCCGTCGCGCATGGGGATCCAGGTGTGCTCGATCACCCGGATCCCACGCTCCGGCGGCAGGGTCCAGCCCGCGGCGCGCGCGGCCTCAGGCAATCCGGCCAGCCCAGAGGATGCGGCGGCGGCGATCACGGCGCGACGGCTCGGTTTCATGGGCGCTCCAGACCGCAGGCGCCCGGACCGCCTCACTGCGCCCCGGCCACCGCCTCCGCCAGCTTGAGCACGGTGTTCCAGTTCCGGCCAGTGCCCTTGGTCGCGAGCTTCCCCTCAATGATCTTGATCGTCAGCTTCGAGGTCCCGATCCCGTCGGGATAGACCAGGTAGGCGCAGCGCCCCGCCAGGCTCACCTGCTCGCGCCCCTTGATCGCCGCCCGCAGCGCGGCCAGGGCCTCGGGCCCAGGGGCCGCCTTCAGGGGCATGACCACCATATGGCTCGGATCGTCCCGCGCCGCGTCCGGATAGGGGTTGGCGGCGATCATGTCCCGCCAGGCCTCGCCCGAGCGCACCAGCACCTCGGTCTCAAGCCCGACCCGCTGCGCCAAGGCCGCCTCCAGCCGCGCCTCGACCTCGGCGTCCGCCCCGTCGCCCACGAACACCACATTGCCGGTCTGCAGCAGGGTCCGGACCGCTGTGAAGCCCAGGGCCTCGAACACCGACTTCAGGTCGGTCATGGCCAGCTTGGTCTTGCCGCCGACATTGATCGCCCGCAGCAGCGCGATCCTTGCGTGCATGATCAACCCTTGCAATCCGCGAACATTTCAGGAACGATAGTGCCTGTCCTGGCGGTGGGGTGCAAGGCTTGACCAATCCCGGCGAAGTCTCCGACCTGTCGGCCCTGTGGGCGGCGCCCAGCCCGTCCGCTCAGAAGGCCCAGCCGCACTATCATGGCCACCGCGAGCGCCTGCGCACCCGCGCCCTCGACGGCGGATGCGCCGCCCTGCCCGACTACGAACTGCTCGAACTCTTCCTGTTCCGCGCCATCCCGCGCGGCGACGTCAAGCCGCTGGCCAAGGCCCTGCTCACCCGCTTCGGCTCCTTGGGCGGGGTGCTGGGCGCGACCATCCCCGAGCTCGTGACCGTCAAGGGCGTCGGCGAGAGCGTCGCCCTCGACCTCAAGCTCCTGCACGAGGCGTCTCTGCGCACCGGCCGCGAGGCGGTGTCCAAGCGCCCGGTCATCACCTCCTCGGCCCAGCTCGCGGCGTACGTAAAGACCGCCATCGCCCATGCCCCGCGCGAACAGTTCCGCGTCCTGTTCCTCGACAAGAAGAACCAGCTCATCGCCGACGAGGTGATGAACCACGGCACCGTCGACCACGCCCCCGTCTATCCCCGCGAGGTCATGCGCCGGGCGCTCGAACTGTCGGCCAGCGCCCTGATCCTGGTCCACAACCACCCGTCGGGCGACCCAACCCCGTCCCAGGCCGACGTCGCCATGACCCGCGAGATCATCGAGGCCGGCCGCTCGCTGCGCATCGTCATCCACGACCACCTGGTGGTCGGCCGAGACGGAACGGCGAGCTTCAAAGCCCTGGGGCTGATGTGATCGCTTCAGCCCGAAAGCTGAAAGGCGTGCGGCCGGCGCACCCGAGGCGCGCCGGCCGCGATCCCCGCTGGGGGGCGGAGGGAAGCGGGGATCTAGGGGGAACTAGTCTACGAGCCAGCCCAAAGGCAGGGATTGGAGGCTGACACCCACGAGGGTGATGCTGTCGCCGCTGGCCAGCGTGACCACGACATCGGCGCCGACCTGGGCGACCGTCCGGGCCGCATCGCCTTCGAGATACAGCCGATCGCCCTCAGCCGACGAGAAGTCCGTAATCACGTCGCGGCCACCGCCGACACCGAAGTAGAAGGCGTCCGCGCCGGTTCCACCGCTCAGGGTGTCGTCGCCCCGGTCGCCGAACAGCCGGTCATCGCCGCCGTCGCCGGACAGTCGGTCGCTGTCCTGGCCGCCCCGGACGATGTCGTGGCCTTCGCCGCCGGACAGCGTGTCGCGCCCGAGATTGCCATAGACGAGGTCGTCGCCGTCGTCGCCGCGCAGGTCGTCCTGGCCTTGACCGCCGACCACCCAGTCGTCGCCGGCGCCGCCGCTCTCGGTGTCATCGCCCATATTGCCGTGGACATCGTCCTTGCCGTCGCCGCCCTCGAGGCGGTCGTTGCCGGCCTCGCCGCGAAGGTAATCATCGCCCTCGTCGCCAGACACGGTGTCGTCGCCGAGTTCGCCGTGCAGTTCATCGCGCCCCAGGCCGCCGTGCAGCTCGTCTCGGCCATCACCGCCGTTCACGCGATCATCACCGCCGCCGGCCATCACCCGGTCATCGAGGTCGCCCTCGTTGTAGGTCTCGTCCCGGTCATCACCGTAGACGTCGTGCGTGCGACGGTCGTCCTCATGTTCCGTCTCAACCTTGCGGTCGTCGGAATCGTCTTCGCGCCCGTAGCGGTCATGGCTCGACATGGGGGTTGGGTCTCCTGTTGGTGACGAAGCCCTATCCCCGCAAGCTGACTTGAACCTGAACCGTGCGAAGTCATTTCGTCGCGCCGCCGCGACGTCTCCTTAACCCGCCCCCCCTAGTCTGCGCCTCCGATCCCGCCGCCAAGTCGGCGCACAGACGCAGGACGTATCGAGCCGTGGACCGCAGAAGCGACGCCCGCCGCCCCTATCGCAAGACCCGCCGCCCGGTGGAGCGCATCCGCATCCTGGGCGTGACCATGGATCTCGTGCGGCTGGAAGAGATCATGCACCACGTGGCCGACCACATCGCGCGCAAGCAGCGGTTCGTGGTCGCCAACCACAACGCCCACAGCGTCTATCTGATGGGCCGGAACCCTGAGTTCCGCCGCTATTTCGACTTCGCGAACCTGACCATGGTCGATAGCGGCCCCATGGTCCTGCTCAGCCGGCTTGTGGGCCTGAACGCCCGCGGCTTCCACCGCTGGACCTATCTGGATTGGCGCCACCACTTCTGGAGCCTGGCGAACCGCCATGGCTGGCGGGTCTTCTATCTGGGCGGCGCGCCCGGCGTGCCCGAGAAGGCCGCAGAGGTGCTCTCCGAAAAGTATCCCAACGCCGTCATTGGCGTCCGCGACGGCTATTTCGACGCCGCCCCCGGCTCGGCCGACAACGCCGCCATCCTGGCCCAGATCGAGGCCTTCCAGCCGGACGTGCTGTTCGTGGGCATGGGCATGCCGCGCCAGGAGGTCTGGCTGCTGCATCACCTCGACAAGCTGCCGCCCTGCGTCACCTATTCCATCGGCGCGGCCTTCGACTATGAGGCGGGCGTCCAGTACTCGCCGCCCCGCTGGGCCGCCCGCATGGGCTTTGAATGGCTGGCCCGCCTGCTGGCCGATCCCAAGCGCCTGGCCGGCCGCTACCTGGTCGAGCCCTGGTTCCTCGCGAGCCTGGCGCTCAAGGACATCGCCGCCGCCGCCCTGGCCGGCCGGCTGATGAAGGGCTTCTTCAAGCCGCGCGCCGCTCGACCGCCCGGCGTTGAGGCCCCTGCAGGCTCCTAGGCCGGGATCGAAAGCTACGCGGTCTGCGTTCTTGCGGTCTGGCTTCCCCAAGACGGATCGAACCGATGCCCCGCACCGCCCTCCTCGCCCTCACCCTGATCGCCGCCACCACCGCGCTTGCGGCCTGCGACCGCGAGGCCGGCCGCAAACAGGAAACCGTCGGCGCCATCGAGTCCGGGGCCGGCGCGGTCCTGGGCGACAAGGATCTCAAGGACCAGGGCAAGCAGGACAAGGTGACCGGCCAGCTCAAGCAGGGCGACCTGAGCGGCGCCCTCGACGACGCCAAGCATTAGTCAGTCAAGGATGGTGCGGGCGGCCGGACTCGAACCGGCACGGGCCTCAGGCCCAACGGATTTTAAGTCCGGTGCGTCTACCAATTCCGCCAAGCCCGCAACGCGGCGGTTCTAGCCTTGCACCCTAGGTCGTGACCAGAGCGATCACCTCGAACAGCCGGGCGACTTCGATGGGCTTGGCGACGTGGGCGTCCATGCCGGCCTCGGTCAGCTCGGCGATCTGGTGGACCATGGCGTTGGCGGTGAGCGCGATGACCGGCGTGCGGGCCAGGCCCTTGGCCGCCTCCTGGGCGCGGATCTCGCGCACCGCCGCGATCCCGTCCATCACCGGCATATGCACATCCATCAGGATCAGGTCCCAGGCGCCCGAGCCCCAGGCCGCCACCGCCTGGGCGCCGTCGGTGACCACCGTCGGCGTCACCCCGACCTGGGCCAGCAGGGCCACCAGCACCAGCCGGTTCACCTCATTGTCCTCGGCGGCCAGCACGCGCAGCTCACATCCCGGCGGTGACGCCTCCGCCTCGATCTCAGCAGCCAATGAACTGGCGACCGTGGGCCGGGCGATCCGGCGCAGTGGCAGGCGGACGGTGAAGACCGCGCCCGCGCCCTCGGCGCTATCCACCGCGATGTCGCCGCCCATCAGCTCGCAGAGCTCACGGCAGATGGCCAGGCCCAGGCCCGTGCCGCCGTGCCGTCGCGTGGTGGAATCGTCCAGCTGCTCGAACTTGCGGAACAGGCGCGCCTGGCCGGCGGCCGAGATGCCGGGGCCGGTGTCTCGCACCCGAAAACGCACCTCGCCCTCGACGCCCTGGACCTCCACCGCCACATGGCCCTTGGCGGTGAACTTCACGGCGTTGGACACCAGGTTGGAGATCACCTGACGGATCCGGGTTGGGTCGCCGTGATAGTGGCCGCTCGCCTGGGGCGACAGCGTCAGGACCAGGCCCAGCCCCTTCTCCGCCGCGCGCGCCCGGAAGGGCTCGACCGCGTCGGCCATCACCGCGTCCAGATCGAAGGCCACCGTCTCCAGGGTCAGCCGCCCGGCCTCGATCTTCGACAGGTCGAGCACGTCGTTCAGGATCTCGGTCAGCGCCTCGCCGGAGCGGCGGATCACCTCCAGCCGCTCGCGCTGCGGGTCGGCCAGGGTGTCGGCCGCCATGGCCTGGGCCATGCCCAGCACCCCATTCAAGGGCGTGCGGATCTCGTGGCTGATGGTGGCCAGGAAGGTGCTCTTGGCGGCGTTGGCCACCGCCGCCTCCTGCTCCTTCTCCACCGCGGCGTCGAGGGCGCGGGCGGCGCGCACCTCCATGTCGTGCCGGCGTTGGGCCGCCTGCAGGATGTAGAAAATCAGGCAGATCATGGTGGCCACGATCAGCACCATCCGCACCCAGCCGATCTGCAGCTGGCAAAGCGCCATGCCCGTCAGGGCTGCGACCAGGATCACCCCCAGCGAGGCCAGGCCAATGGGCCGCGAGATCACCACCTCTTCGCCGGCGCTGATCCCCATGGCCGCCAGCAGCATGACCCCCACCGCCATCGCCTCGGGCAAGGCGTTCAGGCACAGGGCCACCGGCAGGGCGCTGTACATCAATGTGTTCAGCCCCGACGCCGCCGCCATCAGGTATTCCCAACGCGGGCCGGGCGCCGTCTCCCGCTGGATGCGCCGGGACAACTGCGACGTGAGCACCACCGCGACCAGCACCCCGGCGAACCAGGCCAGGGCGAAAGCCCAGCCCTGCCAGGCGAAGGCGCAGGCCAGGGAGATCAGGCTCATGGGCAGGATGGTGCGCCGGTCCCGACGCCGGGCGTCCAGGATCCGCGTCCAGGTCAGGTCGGCCATGGCCGAGCGCCGGGGGGCGTCCGCCACGTCGCCTGCGCTCGCCTCCCGCGAATCCATGAGCCTCACCTCTCAACGGTCGTAGCGCAGCGACGCGCAAACAACACCCTGACGAGCGCCCAACCTGGGCTACGTTGCAAGCCCAGCGGCGATCAGCCACAGAGGGGACATGCCCGCCCCCGTCATCCTGTGGTTCCGCCGCGACCTGCGGCTGGCCGACAACCCCGCCCTGCAAGCCGCGCTGCGCAGCGCGGCGCCGATCCTGCCGCTCTATGTGCTGGACGAAACCCCGGACCTTCGCGCGCCGGGCGCGGCCAGCCTGTGGTGGCTCGACAAGTCCCTGGCCGCCCTGGCCGCCGACCTGGAGGCGCGGGGTTCGCGGCTGATCCTGCGGCGCGGGCCGGCCGAGCGCGTCGTCGCCGACCTGGAGCGGGAGACCGGCGCCTGTGGCGTCTGCTGGAACGCGATGTTCGATCCCGGTGTCCCGGCCCGCGACGCGCGGCTGGCCGAGGCCCTGGCCGCCGAAGCCGTGGAGGCCCGGCGCTTCAACGGCGGCCACCTGTTGTCGCCGGACAAGGTCCGCACCAAGACCGGCGGCCAGTTCTCCGTCTTCACCCCCTACTGGCGGGCGGCCCGGCCCCTGGTGAACCCGGGCGAGCCCGCCCCGGCCCCGGCCGCCTTGTCCGCCCCCGCCGACTGGCCAGGCAGCGACCGGCTGGCCAACTGGGGCCTGCACCCGACCCGGCCCGACTGGTCCAAGGGCTTCAAGGACTGGACGCCGGGCGAGGCCGGCGCCGCGGCGCGGCTGGACGCCTTCGTCCACGGGGCGCTCAAGGCCTATGCCGGCGACCGCGACCGCCCAGACCGCGAAGGGATCTCGCGCCTGTCGCCGCATCTGCATTTCGGCGAGATCAGCCCCAAGGCCTGCTGGCGCGCGGCCCAGGCCGCGGCCCTGCGCGGCGAAGTCCCCGACGCCCAGGTCGACAAGTTCCTGGCCGAGCTCGGCTGGCGCGAGTTCAACGCCAACACCGCCCTGGCCGCCGAGGCCCGCGGCGATGCGCCGGAGAAGGTCAATGTCGACCGCCGCTTCGACGCCTTCCCCTGGCGCGACGATCCCAAGGCCTTCGCGGCCTGGACCAAGGGCATGACCGGCTATCCCATCGTCGATGCGGGCCTGCGCCAGCTGTGGACCACCGGCTGGATGCACAATCGCGTCCGCATGGTCGTCGCCTCGTTCCTGACCAAGCACCTGCTGATCGACTGGCGGGCGGGCGAGACCTGGTTCTGGGACACCCTGGTCGACGCCGATCACGCCTCCAACGCCGGCAACTGGCAGTGGGTGGCCGGGTGCGGCGCCGACGCCGCCCCCTATTTCCGCATCTTCAATCCGGTGACCCAGGGCGAGAAGTTCGACCCCGACGGAACTTACGTCCGCCGCTGGGTGCCCGAACTGGCCCGTATGCCGGCCAAGCTGATCCACGCCCCCTGGGCGGCCGACAAGGCCATCCTCAGCGCCTGCGGCGTCACCCTGGGTCTGACCTATCCGCACCCCATCGTCGATCACGGCGTCGCCCGCCAACGCGCCCTCGACGCCTATCAAAGCCTCAAGGCGGATCGATAGATTTGCTGCGCCCTCGCCCAGCTTTGCTAATAGGAAACCGGGACGCCTAGAGGGGGACGGATTCGATGGCGAGCGATCTGGACAAGGACACAGCCGCGGCGCACGCGATGTTCCGGTCCTTCGACGGCATGGAGGGCGTGCCGGAATTCGTTCCGCCTCCGCAGAAGCGGACCCTGCTGGGCACCGCCCGCGCGGTTTATCCCGGCGTGGTCGTCGCCCTGACCATCGCCCTGGCCGCCACCTGGCTGTCCCAGCACTATGGCGCGCCGGTCATGCTGTTCGGCCTGCTGCTCGGCATGGCCTTCCACTTCCTGCATGAGGAAGGCCGCTGCGTCGCCGGCATCGAGTTCGCCTCAAAGGCCGTGCTGCGCACCGGCGTCGCGCTTCTGGGCGTTCGCGTCACCGCCGAGCAGATCATGAGCCTGGGGCCGCAGCCGATCCTGATCGTCATGATCGGCGTGCTCTCGACCATTGCGCTGGGCCTGTTCGTCGCCCCGCGTCTGGGCCGGTCCAAGGCCTTCGGCGTCTTGTCCGGCGGCGCGGTCGGCATCTGCGGCGCCTCGGCGGCCCTGGCCATCGCCTCGGTCCTGCCCCGCGACAAGGACAGCGAACGCGACACCATCCTGACCGTGGTCACCGTCACCGCCATGTCGACGGTGTGCATGATCCTCTATCCGCTGCTGGCCGCCCGTTTGGGCCTGTCCCAGAACCAGGCCGGGGTGTTCCTGGGCGGCACCATCCACGACGTGGCCCAGGTGGTGGGCGCCGGCTACTCCATCTCGCCCGCCGTCGGCGACACGGCCACCTATGTGAAGCTGCTGCGCGTGGCCATGCTGGCGCCTGTGGTGTTCGCCATCTCCGTCGTCCTGGCGCGCTCAGGCGCCCAAGGCGGCAAGGGCAAGATCCCGATGCCGCCCCTGTTCTTGCTGGGCTTCGCCGCCCTGGTGGCCATCAACAGCATGGGCTTCATCCCGCACGCCGTCGGCAAGTCGGTCTCCAGCCTGTCCAGCTGGTGCCTGGTCACCGCCATCGCCGCCCTGGGCATGAAGACCTCGTTCAAGGACGTCTTCGCCGTCGGCTGGCGCCCCATCGCCCTGATGGTCGGCGAAACCGTCTGGATCGGCGGCTTCGTCCTGCTCGCAGTGCTGTTCAGCCTCTAGCCCAACAGATCGTCCGGCCCTCTGCGCAGCGTGCGCAGGAACTGGGTGGTGGCGCTGTAGCTGGCCTCTTCCAGGCGCTCCAGCAGCGGGCCACGCACCACCGAGGCCGGGACCATCACCCCGCGCGCGCCGACCCGCACGCAATAGCCGCGCTCGATCAGCACGCTCACATGCCGCCGGGTGGTCTCGTAGGACAGGCCCAGGAAGTTGGCGACGCTCATGACGCTGACCGGGCGGCGCATGGCGTCGTCATAGACCCCGTCCTCCCCTGGACCGCCTGGCCCGGGATTGAGGTTCAGGTGCTGGACCCCGGCCCGCATGATGGTGAGGAAGACCACCCCGGCCAGCATATTGCCTTCGAACACCTCGGAGACGGCCGCTCCGCTCCGCAGGAAGTGATCCAGGCTCGCCTTGGTGACATAGCGCCTTCGGGCGATTGCGCCGGACTCCATGCTCTTCCCGAACTCCCTGCCTCGGGGCGGCCGGATGACATGGGCGTGGAGACCTCGATCTCCAATACCCAACACTAGAACCCGGTCGCGGTCCGCCTTCGCCTTAAAGTTCGCGCGCCTGGCTCGATGGCCGGGCGCGCGACTCCAAGATCATAGCGAAGGGATAGGCTTGCGTAGCACCTATCTACTCAATTTGAGCACCTACTCCTGGTGTCATTCGCCTCATGAGCGAATTGCTATTCGCCCTCTGAGCGAGTGAAGACTTGGGCTCAACACGGCGATGGCCGCACCCATCCCCTTGGCGCTCAAGCCCCGGCGGAGCGCGACGATTCTCTGGGTGAGGCGGAGCTGGCGTAACCGCGATCGCCCTGGCTGCGGGTTTCAACGGGTCCAGCGGCCCTCACCGGCCCAATCGCCGCGCCCAGGCGCAGGATTACCCGGAATCTCGCCCGGTCCCCCTTGGCGCTGGTTCAAAACCGACCTCTAGTAGACCCAACGCACAAGAACCTGAGGAAACGACCCCATGACCGAGGCTTCCGCCCCGGCCCCGTACGGCGCCACGATTGCTGAGGGCGAGAAGCCCGCCATTCCCTTGGTGTCGGACGCCTATCGCCGGTACGCCCTGCTGCTGCTGATGCTCGTCTACACGGTCAACTTCCTTGACCGTCAGATCGTCACGATCCTGGCCGAGCCGATCAAGAACGACCTGCATATCGCCGACTGGCAGATCGGTCTGATGACCGGCTTCGCCTTCGCGGTCTTCTACACCGTCCTGGGCCTGCCTATCGCCCGCCTGGCCGAGAGCTTCAACCGGGTCTGGATCATCGGGGCCTCGCTCACGGTCTGGAGCGGCTTCACCCTGGCCTGCGGCGCGGCGGGCAACTTCGTCCAGCTGGTGCTGTGCCGGATCGGCGTCGGCATCGGCGAGGCGGGCTGCACGCCCACCGCCCACTCCCTGATCTCCGACTACACCCCGAAGGAAAAGCGCGCCTCGGCCCTGGCCTTCTTCTCCATCGGCACGCCGCTGGGCGGACTGCTGGGCCTGGCCATGGGCGGCGTCATCGCCGACGCCTGGGGCTGGCGCACCGCCTTCCTGGTGGCCGGCCTGCCGGGCCTGCTCTTCGCGCTCATCGTCTTCCTGACCATGCGCGAGCCGCGCAACGCCCTGCCGCCGGAAGCCCGCGCCCAGCACGCCCCGGGCAAGGGCCACTTCAAGGCCACCCTGCAGTATCTGTCCTCCAAGCCGACCTTCTGGTTCGTGGCCTTCGCCGCCGCCATCAAGGCCTTCATCGGCTATGGCCACGCGCCCTTCACCGCCTCCTTCTTCTTCCGCAACCACGGGGAAGAGGTCGCCAGCCTGGCGGCCATGTTCGGCCTGAAGTCGGCCGGCTTCCTGGGCCTGGCGCTCGGCCTGATGGGCGGCGCCGCGGGCGTGATCTCGTCCTGGCTGGGCGGCTTCATCGCCGACCAAGCCGCCAAGCGCGACCTGCGGGCCTATATGAGCGTGCCGGCCATCGCCTCGCTGCTGTCGCCCTGCGCCTTCGTCTTCGCCATGCTGGTGGACAGCGCGGTCGCCGCCCTGTTCATCCTGCTGATCCCGGGCCTCCTGGGCTCGCTGTGGTACGGGCCGGTCTATGCGACGGCCCAGGGCCTGGTGCCGATCCAGATGCGCGCAACCACCGCATCGATCATGCTGTTCATCATCAACATGGTGGGCCTGGGTCTCGGCCCGCTCGCCGTGGGCGTGCTGTCCGACATCCTGGCCGGCCCAATGGGCATGGGCAGCGCCGAAGGCGTCCGCTGGGCGCTGATCATCTCCGCCATGCTCGGCGTCGGCGCCTTTGGCCTGTTCTGGATGGCCCGCCGGACCATCCGCGAAGAAATGGTCAGCTAAGCCAAGGGGCGGCCGAGGCGCATCAGACCTCGGCCGCCACCCGGCGCAGCAGTTCGCGCATCCACATCAGGGCCGGGTCGGCCATCCGCTCGCTCAGATACAGCAGCACCAGCTCGGTGGTCGGCGTCTCGAATGGCGGCTCGATCACGCGCAGCAGGCCGCTGCGCACCGCCAGGGCCGCGATCCTGCGGGGCAAAAGACCGGCCATGTCCGACTGGCGGATCACCGAGACCGCCGAATAGGAGTCCGGCGTCGTCACCCCGATCCGGCGGCTTAAGCCATGCTCGCGCAGCATCACCTCAAAGGCGCTGCGGTCCTCCCAGCTGCCGCGCAGCTCCAGCCCCGGCGCCACCTCGGTCTGTGAGCGGGCGACCACCACATGCGGCACGCTCACCAGCTCCTCCAGCGTCACCTTGCCCTGCGGCAGCGGGTTCTCCGCCCGCACCGTCCAGGCCAGGGTTTCCTGCAGCAGGGTCTCCTGCGCCACCCGGGACGGCGCCGGGATCCGTCCGCCCAGGATGAAGTCCACCTGCCGGGCGTCCAGCTGGTCGGCCAGGTTCATCCCAAACTCGACAATCGTCAGCTCCGCGCCAGGCGCCTGCTGGGTCATCAGCTCCACCAGCCGCGGCGCCAGCACCGCGCACCCATAGCTGCCCGCCATCAGGGCGAAGCGCCGCTCGGTGGTCGACGGGTCAAAGGTCGGCGGCGCAAAGGCAGCCTGCAGCTGCACCAAGGCGCTGTGCACCTGAGGCCCGATCTCCAGCGCCCGCGGCGTCGGCTTCAGGCCCCGCGGATCGCGCACGAACAGCTCGTCGCCCAGGGCGAAACGCAGCCGGCCAAGCGCATGGCTCACCGCCGACTGCGACAGGCCAAGCCTGGATCCCGCGCGCGTCGCGTTCCGCTCTTGCAGCAGCACGTCGAACACCCGCAGAAGGTTCAGGTCGATATTGTGGATATGCAGATCATTCATTTTGCACGTGACGACATATCATTTCTCTCATTACGAAGCTTGGCCTAATTCCCTCTGCGTCAAGGCGCGCTCGCAAGGGCGGCGCCCCTGTTCTCGACTGCGCAAGACGACCCGAAAGGACGCATCCTGTGAGTGATGCACAGGGCCAGCGGCCCGTTGCTGATGTGAGTGTTGGCCAGGAGAGTTTCCTGCGCCGCTGGCGCTGGCCCCTGATCGCGGGCGGCCCAGCCCTGATCCTGCTGATCGCCGTGATCGCCATCCTGACCGGCGGCCGCTACCAGACCACCGACAACGCCTATGTTCAGGTGGCCAAGGCCCCGGTGAGCGCCAGCATCCCCGGCCGGGTGCTTGAGATCTATGTCCACGAGAACGAGCCGGTCAAAAAGAACCAGCCCCTGTTCCGCCTGGACACCCGTGACGCCATCGCCGGCGCGGATCAGGCCCGCGCCGACCTCGCCCAAGCTGAGCTGCAGGTCCGCTCGCTGCAGGCCGCCTATCGCGCCGAGCAGGCCAGCGTCGCCGCCGCCACGGAGACTCTGGCCTACGCCACCCGCGAGGCCTCCCGCCAGAAGGCCCTGGTCGGAGCCGGCGTCGCCAGCCAGCAGGAGGCCGACCAGGCCGCCCACGCCGCCCAGCAGGCGTCCGACACCCTGGCCGCCGCTCGCCAGCGCGCCGACCAGGCCCTCGCCAACCTGAACGGAAATCCGGGCGCCGGCGTCGGCGGCCATCCGGCCGTCCTGGCCGCCAAGGCCAAGCTCGAGCGCGCCCGCCTGAACCTGGGCTATGGCGTGATCATCGCTCCGGCCGACGGCGTGGTGACCCGCGTCGACCAGCTGCAGGTCGGCGGCTATGTGAACCCCGCCCAGACCGTCTTCTGGCTGATCTCCGGCAAGCCCTGGATCGAGGCCAACTTCAAGGAAGACCAACTCGCCAAGATGAAGGTCGGCCAGCCGGTGCAGATCAAGATCGACGCCGCGGGCGACACCAAGCTCACCGGCCGCGTCACCAGCTTCAGCCCCGGCTCGGGCTCGGTGTTCTCGGCCCTGCCGGCCCAGAACGCCACGGGCAACTGGGTCAAGGTCACCCAGCGCCTGCCCGTGCGCATCGACTTCGACCAACCTCCGCCGGAGATGGCGGCCCGCGGCGGTCTCTCGGCCTCGGTCAAGGTGGACGTGAAAAGCTCCGGCTCGGCGCAGGCCCGCTGAGGCGCGCGCCATGACCAGTCCTCAGGACGTCGCCAACCGGGTTCCCATCACCATCGCCATCATGCTGGCGACGGTGATGAACTCCCTGGACACGACGATCGCCAATGTGGCCCTGCCGCATATCCAGGGGAGCGTCTCGGCCTCCCAGGATCAGATCACCTGGGTGCTGACCTCCTACATCGTGGCCGCGGCGATCATGACGCCGATGTCCGGCTGGCTGGCTGACCGGGTGGGGCGTAAGCGCCTCTACCTGATCTCCATCGCCGGCTTCACCATCGCCTCCATGCTCTGCGGCGTCGCGGACTCCCTGGTGGAGATCGTCGGCTTCCGCCTGCTGCAGGGCCTGTTCGGCGCCGCCCTGATCCCCATCGCCCAGGCGATCCTGCTGGACATCAACCCGCCCGAAAAGCACGGCCAGGCCATGGCCATCTGGGGCGCCGGCGCGATCCTGGGGCCGATCCTGGGGCCGGCCATCGGCGGCTGGCTCACGGAACAGGCCTCCTGGCGCTGGGTGTTCTTCATCAACCTGCCCATCGGCATCCTGGCCTTCGCCGGGGTCTTCCTGTTCATCTCCCGAGACGGCGGCGCCCGCGCCAAGCCCTTCGACTTCCTGGGCTACGCCTCCCTGGTCGGGTTCATCGGCGGCCTGCAGCTGATGCTGGACCGCGGACCGGGCGAGGACTGGTTCGCCTCGCCCGAGATCTGGACCTACCTGCTGGTGACGATCGGCTCCCTGTGGGTGTTCGTGGTCCACACCCTGACCGCGGCCCATCCCTTCTTCGACCGGGCCCTGGCGCGGGACCGCAACTTCGTCACCGCCAGCATCTTCGGCTTCTTCATCGGCATCCTGCTGTTCTCCACCATGGCGCTGCTGCCGCCGATGATGCAGGGCCTGATGGGCTATCCGGTGCTGACGTCAGGGCTGGTCAGCATGCCGCGCGGCCTCGGCTCCTTCATCGCCATGTTCGCGGTGGGCCAGCTGGTGGGCCGGGTGGACACCCGCCTGATCCTGCTCACCGGCCTGTCCATCTCCTGCGTCTCGCTTTGGCAGATGATGCACTTCGACCTGGCCATGACCTCGGTCCCGTTCATGATCTCGGGCTTCATCCAGGGCCTGGGCGTCGGCCTCTTGTTCGTGCCGCTGTCGACCCTGGCCTTCGCCACCGTCCCCGCCCACCTGCGCCCGGAGGGCTCGTCCCTCTACACCCTGATCCGCAGCATGGGCTCGGCCGTGGGCATCTCGATCATGCAGGCCCTAGTGGTCTCCAATTCCCAGGCCATGCACGCCTCCCTGGCCGCCCGGGTCATTCCGGCCGACCCGGTGGTCCAGGCCGACCTCGCCCGCCGCTTCGACCTGACCTCGGTGCTCGGCCTTTCCGGCCTGAACGGCGAGATCAACCGCCAGGCGGCCATGGTCGCCTATATCGACGACTTCAAGCTGATGCTCCTCATCACCCTCGCCTGCATGCCCATGCTGCTGCTCATGCGCAAACCCAAGGTGCAGCCGGGGCGCCCGACCGCCATCGAGGTCGATTGAAAGCCATGTCCGTGAAACCGCTTCTCGTCCTGCCGCTCGCCCTCAGCCTCGGCGCCTGCGCCGTGGTCGGCCCGAACTTCCAGCGCCCGCCCGTTCCGGGGGCGAACCAGTACGCCATGGCCGGCGACCCCGCCCCATCCGCCGCCCGGATGGCGCCCGAAGCCCGCAGCGCCGGCGCCTGGTGGCAGGCCCTGGGCTCCGCGGACCTCGACCGCACCAT
>NZ_JBHTLQ010000044.1:0-29580 GCF_042679085.1 Phenylobacterium conjunctum
CCAGCAGCCGGGCGAGGGCTAGGCGCCGCCGCTGACCGGCCGACAGGCGACGGACCTCCAGGTCGAGCAGGGCGGTCAGCTCCAGCCGACCCGCCGCAGCGCGCGCCGAGGCCGCCGAGCCCCCCGCCCAGCGGGTCCAGAAATCCAGCTCGTCCCGCGCCGTGCGACCGGATTTCAGCCCATCCAGATGACCCAGCAGATGCATGCCTGCGGCCCGCGCATCGGCGGGGTCCAGGGCGCCGAAGCCGATCTGTCCCGCCTCGGGCGCGATCAGGCCCGCTACAGCCCTGAGAAGACTGGTCTTTCCGGCCCCGTTGCGACCCGTCAGCGCACAGGCCCGGCCCGCCTCCAGGGTCAGGTTCAGGCCGGAAAACAGCCGCCGGCCGCCCCGCGACAGGGCGAGGTCTTCAATATCCAAGCGCGTGATCGTCACCTGTGCGCTCCCGTTGCATGGACGGGAAAGAATCTAGGGGCTATGACGCGCGCGGCCGGCGCCGCCTTGGGGGGCGTACGCGGCGCTGGGGCGAACGCTGTGTGTCCGCCCCGAAAAGCGCGCGATCCCCGATACGGACGTATGGCGGCCGAGAACAGAGGAAGGATCCCTGATTATGGCGTCGATCGACAGCCTGAAGACCCGCCGCGAACTGACGGTGGGCGATAAGACCTACGTCTATTACAGCCTTCCGGCGGCGGAAGAAGCCGGTCTCGCCGGTGTTTCTCGCCTGCCGGCCTCGATGAAGGTTCTGCTTGAGAACCTGCTTCGCAACGAAGACGGCGACACCGTCGCCCCTGAGGACCTGAAGGCGGTCGCCGCCTGGCTCGAAAACAAGGGCGCCGTGGAGCACGAGATCAGCTTCCGCCCGGCCCGCGTGCTGATGCAGGACTTCACCGGCGTGCCCGCCGTGGTTGACCTGGCCGCCATGCGCGACGCCATGACCCACCTGGGCGCCAATCCCGAGAAGATCAACCCGCTGAACCCGGTCGACCTGGTCATCGACCACTCGGTGATGGTCGACTACTTCGGCACCTCCAAGGCCTTCGGCGAGAACGTCGAGCGCGAGTACGAGCGCAACATCGAGCGCTACCGCTTCCTGCGCTGGGGCTCGTCAGCCTTCAACAACTTCCGCGTCGTGCCCCCCGGCACCGGCATCTGCCACCAGGTGAACCTGGAATACCTGGCCCAGACCGTCTGGACCGGGGATGAGGGCGCCGACACCGTCGCCTATCCGGACACCGTGGTCGGCACCGATTCGCACACCACCATGATCAACGGCCTGGCCGTTCTGGGCTGGGGCGTCGGCGGCATCGAGGCCGAAGCGGCCATGCTGGGCCAGCCGATCCCGATGCTGATCCCGGAAGTCATCGGCTTCCGCCTGACCGGCGCCCTGCCGGACGGCGCGACCGCCACCGACCTGGTGCTGACCGTCACCCAGATGCTGCGCAAGAAGGGCGTGGTCGGCAAGTTCGTCGAATTCTTCGGCCCCGGCCTGTCGGGCCTGACCCTGGAAGACCAGGCGACCATCGCCAACATGGCTCCGGAATACGGCGCCACCTGCGGCTTCTTCCCGGTCACCAAGGCCACCGTCGACTATCTGCGCGCCACCGGCCGCGACGAAGACCGTTGCCAGCTGGTCGAGGCCTACGCCAAGGCCCAAGGCCTGTGGTCGGAGCCGGGCGATCCGGAACCGGTCTTCACCGACACCCTCGAGCTCGACCTGGGCTCGGTGCTGCCGTCCCTGGCCGGCCCGAAGCGTCCCCAGGACCGCGTGCTGCTGTCCGACGCCGCCGCCGAGTTCAAGGGTGCCCTGGCCAAGGACTTCGGCAAGGGTGACGACTACGCCGCCCGCACCCCGGTGAAGGGCGAGAAGTTCGACGTCGGCAACGGCGACGTGGTGATCGCCGCCATCACCTCGTGCACCAACACCTCGAACCCCTCGGTCCTGATCGCCGCTGGCCTCGTGGCCAAGAAGGCGGTGGAAAAGGGTCTGAAGGTGAAGCCGTGGGTGAAGACCTCGCTGGCCCCCGGCTCGCAGGTCGTGACCGACTATCTGAAGGCCGCCAAGCTGGATAAGAGCCTGGACGCCCTGGGCTTCAACCTGGTCGGCTATGGCTGCACCACCTGCATCGGCAACTCCGGCCCGCTGCCGGAACCGATCTCTGAAGCCGTTCAGGCCGGCGACCTGGTCGCCTGCTCGGTGCTCTCGGGCAACCGCAACTTCGAAGGCCGCGTGAACCCGGACGTGCGGGCCAACTACCTGGCCTCGCCGCCGCTGGTGGTGGCCTACGCCCTGGCCGGCTCCATGCTGATCGACCTGGCCAATGACCCGATCGGCGAAGGCAAGGACGGCGAGCCCGTCTACCTGAAGGACATCTGGCCCTCGTCCGAGGAAGTGGCGGCGCTGCAGCGCAAGCATGTCACCCAGAAGATGTTCGCCACCCGCTATTCCGACGTCTTCAAGGGCGACAAGAACTGGCAGGGCATCAAGGTCGCCGGCGGCCAGACCTACACCTGGGACATGGGCTCCACCTACGTGCAGAACCCGCCCTACTTCCAGGACATGCAGATGGAGCCGGCGCCGGTCACCGACATCGTCGAGGCCCGCGTGCTTGGCGTGTTCGGCGACTCGATCACCACCGACCACATCTCCCCGGCCGGCTCGATCAAGGCCACCTCGCCGGCGGGCGTCTATCTGCGGGATCGCCAGGTGCCGACCTCGGAGTTCAACTCCTACGGCGCGCGCCGCGGCAATCACGAAGTGATGATGCGCGGCACCTTCGCCAACATCCGCATCCGCAACCGGATCACCCCGGAAATCGAAGGCGGCGTCACCAAGCACTTCCCGTCTGGCGAGGTCATGTCGATCTATGACGCGGCCATGCGCTACCAGGGCGAAGGCCGTCCGATGGTGGTGTTCGCGGGCAAGGAATACGGCACCGGCTCGTCCCGTGACTGGGCCGCCAAGGGCACCAAGCTCCTGGGCGTCCGCGCGGTCATCGCCGAAAGCTTCGAGCGTATCCACCGCTCGAACCTGGTCGGCATGGGCGTCCTGCCCCTGCAGTTCCTGCAGGAAGGCTGGCAAAAGCTGAACCTGACCGGCGAAGAGATCGTCACCATCCGCGGCCTGACCGAACTGTCGCCCCGGCGCCAGCTGACGGTCGAGATGTACCGTCCCTCCGACGGCCGCATCGCCCGCTTCCCGGTCCGTTGCCGGATCGATACGCCCACCGAGCTTGAGTACTTCAAGAACGGCGGCGTCCTGAACTACGTGCTGCGGAACCTCGCCAAGGCGGGCTAAGCGGCCAAAAAACTGAGAAACACGCCGCGCCCGGTTGCATCCAGCCGGGCGCGGTGGCGTATTTGGGACCTGATGTTTCGACGCCCGTCCCGTCCCGCCTCACGCCTTCTTGACCCCCGGGGACGGCGGAACCCGGCTAAGTGCGGCCCAATGCGTCACGCCGCCGCCCTCGCGCCCCTGTTCGCCTTGGTTCTCGCCGCCCTGCCGGCGGCCGGCCAGGCCAAGACGCCCGTGGTCGTGGAGCTGTTCACGGCCCAGGGCTGCGCCTCCTGTGGCGAGGCCAACGCCAATCTGGGCAAGCTGGCCGAGCGCGCCGACGTGCTCACCCTGACCTTCCCCGTCGACTACTGGGATTATCTCGGCTGGGCCGACACCTTCGCCAAGCCCGAGTTCGCCGAGCGCCAGAAGGCCTATGTGGTCAAGATGGGCCTGCGCGAGCCCTACACGCCTCAGATCGTCGTCGACGGCCGCACCCAGGTGGGCGGGCTGCAGACCGACAAGATCGAAAAGGCTGTGGACACCGCCGCGGCTGGCGGACGTCGCGGTCCTGACATGGCCTTCATCGGCGCCCGCCGGGTGGATGTGGGCGCGGGCGCCGTCCCCAAGGGCGGGGCCGAGGTCTGGCTGGTCCGCTATGACCCGCGCGAGCAGGACGTCGTGGTCAAGAAGGGCGACAACAAGGGCCAGACCGTGCCGCACACCAATGTGGTGCGCGAGATCGTCAAGCTCGGCCCCTGGCGCGGCAAGCCCACGGCCTATCGGGTGCCGGCGTCCAAGGAAGAGGGTCTTGCGACCGTCGTCCTGGTCCAGGGCGCCAAGGGCGGCCGGGTCATCGGCGTGGGCAAGCGGCCGGAAGCCGCCAGCTCCCGCTAATCCGCTCATCCCGGCGAAGGCCGGGACCCAGATCATAGGGCGCCGCGCAGGCGCGAAGATTCTCAATTCTGCTGATGAACCTGGATCCCGGCCTTCGCCGGGATGAGCGGGGGTTTGGGCCCAAGTCAAAAGAAAAGGCCCGCGCGGTCGGGGGGAAAACCGCGCGGGCCCGTCTTGGGGGGATCTAGAAGCGCCGGTTGACCAAAGCCCGCGATCCAGGGGGGCTGGGGGGGCTGTTCAGGATCCGGGACCTGCGGTGTCTCTGATCAACCGACAATGACCTTATCGCCGGGGGATCGGGCAGGGGCTGGACCGAAATAAGGTCATTTCACGGCGTGCGTTTCGGGGCAGGCCTAAGGCTGAGACGAGATGTCGGCGTCGTGACCCTCGCCTTGCCGGCCGATTTGGGTCTAGGCTGGCGGCGATGGCATTTGATCAGCAGACGCCGCAGGCGGGTCAGGTCTTCTTCGACCGGCGGGAGCTCACCCGCCTTCTCAATCTCTATGGCCGGATGGTCGCCGCCGGTGAATGGCGCGACTACGCGATCGGCGCCAATTCCGACGTGTGCGTCTTCTCGGTCTATCGCCGCACCTCGGAGGCCCCGCTTTATCGCATCGAGAAGCGCCCGGCCCTGGCCAGGCGCCAGGGCGCGTGGGCGGTGATCGGCGAAGGCGGGATGATCCTGCGCCGCGGCCAGGAGCTGGAGCAGGTGCTCCGGGTCTTCGACAAGGGCCGCTTCAAGGTCGTGGACTAAACCCCAAACAAAAACCCCGGCGGTCGCCCGCCGGGGTTCTGTAACTTGGACCTTGCTGAGGCTTAGCGGCGGTTGCCCAGGAAGCTCAGCAGGAACTGGAACAGGTTGATGAAGTCCAGGTACAGGCTGAGCGCGCCAAAGTTGGTCGCCACGCCCATGGCCTCGCGGTTGCCGCCCAGCTGGTAGTAGGTCAGCTTCAGGCGCTGGGTGTCGTAGGCGGTCAGGCCGGCGAAGATCAGCACGCCCAGGATGTTCACCACGAACGAGATGCCCGGCATACGCAGGAACAGGTTGGCCAGGCTGGCGATCACGATGCCCCACACACCCATGATCAGGAAGCTGCCAAAGCCGGTCAGGTCCTTCTTGGTCGTGTAGCCCACCAGGGACAGGGCGCCGAAGGCGGTCGCCGTGATCAGGAAGGTCGTGGCGATCGAGGCGCCGGTATAGGTCAGCACCACCAGGCCCAGCGACGCGCCGATCAGGCTGACGATGGTCCAGTAGGTGATCCCGGCCGATTGCGCCGTCACATTGCGCGCAAACGACGTGAACAGGATCACGCCCAGGGGCGCGAAGGCCACGATCATGCCCAGGATGCTCAGGCCCATGGCGCGGCCATCGGGGCTGACCTTGAACATCAGGTCGCGAACCGGCGGGAAGGAGCTGGTCACGAACGCCAGGGCGGCGGACAGGAGAAGACCCAGCGCCACCTTGTTGTAGACGCCGAGCATGAAGCTTCGAAGGCCCGCGTCCACCGACATGTCGGCGCGATCGCTCGGGATCGAAAAGCCGCGGTTGAAGTCGCTCATCTGAGGCAATGCCCTTTTTCACACGCCCCAAGCGGGCGCAGCCCTCAATATCGTGATGCTTTCGGTCTTTCGCAAGGCGAACCGGTCGAGGTTCGGATTCGGGGCTCTTGTTTCGCGGCCGCGGGCCGCTAGCTTCCGCCCATGATCCGCCTGTTCGCCGCCCTGCACGTGCCCGACGACATCGGCGAGGGGCTCCTGCGCCGCCAGCACGGCCTGGAGGGCGCGGCCTGGCGCCCGCTCGAGGCCCTGCACATCACGCTCAAGTTCGCCGGCGAGCTGCGCGAGGACGTGGCCGATGATTTCGACGCTGAGCTGGCGACGATCTCGGGAGAGGCCCTGACCCTGGAGCTGGCCGGGGTCGGCCATTTCGGCGAGGGCGAGGACATCCACGCTGTCTGGGCTGGCGTCGAGGAGAACGCGGCCCTGCGGCGCCTGGCCAAGGCCTGCGAGAGCGCCGCCCGCCGCGCGGGCCTACCCGCCGACACCCGCGTCTATCGCCCGCACGTGACCCTGGCCTATCTGAAGCGCCCGGTCCCCGACGACGTGGCCCGCTGGATCCAGGCCAACAACCTGCTGCGGTCCCCGCCCTTCCGCGTGACCAGCTTCGGCCTCTATTCCAGCCACCAGACCTCGGAAGGGTCCCGGTACCGGCTGGAGCGGGAGTATCCGCTGATCTGATCCTCCCCTGCTTGTGGGGGAGGAGTTTCACGCCCGGTGATGCACCGCCTCTCCCTCGGCGAGCGGCTTGTCGAGGCGGTGGACCATCTCCTTCGGCACGATCTGCCAGAAGCGGCCGACCATGCGGTCCCAGTCGCGCAGGATCTCGCCAGCGAACACCGAACCGGTCTCGGCGGCGTGCTCCTCCACCAGGGCCTTGAGCTCGGCTTCCCAGGCCCGCGTACCGATCCGCTGCGCCACCACGCTGTCGCGGTTGAGGTTGATCAGCGCCCGGTCGTCGAGGTCGAGGACGAAGGCCATGCCCCCGGTCATGCCGGCGGCGAAGTTGAAGCCGATCGGCCCCAGGATCACCGCCCGGCCGCCGGTCATGTATTCCAGGCCGTTGGCGCCCACGCCCTCGACCACGGCCACGGCGCCGGAGTTGCGCACCCCGAAGCGCTCGCCGGCCAGGCCGGCGGCGAACAGCCGGCCAGAGGTCGCGCCATAGAGCACGGTGTTGCCGAGGATCGCGTTGGCGTGGGCGTTGACCAGGTGCGGCGAGGGGCGGATCACGATGGTCGCCCCCGACAGGCCCTTGCCCACATAGTCGTTGGCCTCGCCGGTCAGCTCAATGCGCAGGCCCTGGACCGCAAACGCCCCCAGGCTTTGGCCGGCCGAGCCCTTGAGCTGGACGGTCAGGTGACCGGGCGCGAGACCCGCCATGCCGAACTTGCGCACGATGTGCGACGAGGTCCGCGCGCCGATGGCCCGGGCGGTGTTCCGCACCGTATAGGTCAGCTGCATCTTCTCGCCCCGTTCCAGCAGGGGCGCAGCGTCGCGGACGATCTGGGCGTCCAGGGTGTCGGGCACCTCGTTGCGGCCCTCCACGGTGCAGTAAGGGGCGTTGAGGCCCGGATCGGCCTTCACCAGGAGCGGGTTCAGGTCGAGGTCGTCCAGGTGCTCGCCGCCGCGCGAGACCTGACGCAGCAGGTCGGTGCGGCCGACGATCTCCTGCAGGGACTTGAAGCCCAGCTGGCCCAGGATCTCGCGCACCTCCTCGGCGATGAAGGTGAAGAGGTTGATGACCTTTTCCGGGGAGCCGGAGAACTTGGCGCGCAGGGCCTCGTCCTGGGTGCAGACCCCCACCGGACAGGTGTTGGAATGGCACTGGCGGACCATGATGCAGCCCATGGCGATCAGGCTGGCCGTGCCGATGCCGAACTCCTCGGCTCCCAGCATGGCGGCGATCACCACGTCGCGGCCGGTGCGGATGCCGCCGTCTGTGCGCAGCCGCACCGAGGGACGCAGATTGTTCAGGGTCAGCACCTGATGAGCTTCTGACAGCCCCATCTCCCAGGGCCCGCCGGCGTACTTGATCGAGGTCTGGGGCGAGGCGCCCGTGCCGCCGACATTGCCGGAGATCAGGATCACGTCCGCCTTGGCCTTGGCGACCCCGGCGGCGATGGCGCCGATCCCGGTCATGGCCACCAGCTTCACGCAGACCCGGGCGTCCGGGTTGATCTGCTTCAGGTCATAGATGAGCTGGGCCAGGTCCTCGATGGAATAGATGTCGTGGTGCGGCGGGGGTGAGATCAGCATCACGCCGGGCGTGGCGTGCCGCAGCCTTGCGATCAGCTCGGTGACCTTGAAGCCGGGCAGCTGGCCGCCCTCGCCGGGCTTGGCCCCCTGGCTGACCTTGATCTCGATCTCGCGGCACTGGTTCAGGTACTCGGCGGTGACGCCGAACCGGCCCGACGCGATCTGCTTGACCGCCGAGTTGGGGTTGTCGCCGTTGGGCAGGGGCTTGTAGCGGGCGTCGTCCTCACCGCCCTCGCCGGAGACGCTCTTGGCCCCGATCCGGTTCATGGCGATGTTCAGCACCCCGTGGGCCTCGGGGCTGAGGGCCCCCATGCTCATGCCGGGCGTCAGGAACCGCTTGCGGATCTCATTGACGCTCTCGACCTCGTCCAACGGGGTGGGCCGCTCGGCCAGGCGCCAGTCCAGAAGGTCGCGCAGCTGGATGGTCGGCATCCGGCGCATGCCGTCGGAGAAGCGCTTGTAGAGATCATAGTCCCCGCGGTCGCAGGCGCTCTGCAGGGTGTGGATCATCCGCGCTTCAAAGGCGTGCGCCTCGCCGGAGCGCCGGGCCTTGTAGAAGCCGCCCACCGGCAGGCTGATGGCCCCGGGGTTCCAGGCCTTGCGGTGCAGTTCGACCGTGCGGGCCTCGATGCCGGCCAGGCCGATGCCGGAGATGCGCGAGGGCATGCCGGGGAAGAACTCGGCCACCAGGGAGCGCGACAGGCCCAGGGCCTCGAAGTTGTAGCCGCCGCGATAGGAGGAGATCACCGCGATCCCCATCTTGGCGATGATCTTCAGGAGGCCGCCCTCGATGGCGTGCTTGTAGTTCAGGCACACCTGGCGAAGGTCCAGGTCGCCCGCGAGGCCGCGCTCCAGGCGGTCCTGGAAACTTTCCTGGGCCAGATAGGCGTTCACCGCCGTCGCTCCCACGCCCACTAGGACCGCGAAGCCGTGGGTGTCCAGGCACTCGGCCGAGCGCACGATGATCGAGACGTAGGAGCGCAGACCCTTGGCGACCAGCCAGGAATGCACTCCGCCGGTGGCCAGGATCATGGGCAGGGCCACCCGGTCGGGACCGCTGGCGCGGTCGGTCAGCACAATGGTCGCGCAGCCGCGCAGGGCGGCGTCCTCGGCCTCGGCGCGGATGCGGTCGAGATTGGCGCGCAGGGCGTCGCCGGGCCGGGCCTCCGGCGCCGGGATCGGCATGGTGCAGTCGATCTCGGCCAGGTTTCGGGCGCCGATCACCTCGACCAGGCGCTCGTACATGCCGTTGGTCAAAAGCGGGCTTTCCAGGGCGAAGACGTCGGTCTGGGCCTCGTCCTGGGCCAGGACATTGCCGAGGTTCTTGAACCGGGTCTTCAGGCTCATCACCGCCGATTCCCGCAAGGAATCGATCGGCGGGTTGGTCACCTGGCTGAAGTTCTGGCGGAAGAAGTGCGACAGCGGCCGGTACTGGTCGGACAGCACCGCCAGCGGGGTGTCGTCGCCCATGGAGCCCACGGCTTCCTTGGCGTCCTCGACCATGGGGGCGAGGATCAGCTCCAGGTCCTCCAGCGACAGGCCGGCGGCCACCTGGCGGCGGACCAGTTCCTCGCGGCCGTAAGAGCGCGGCTCAGGTCCCGGCGCGATGGCGGCCTCCAGGTCGACCATGTTGCCCAGCCACTGATCATAGGGATGCTGGGCGGCCAGGCGGTCGATGATCGCCTCCTCCTCGTAGAGGCGGCCCTCGGTCAGGTCGACGGCGATCATCCGGCCCGGCGAGATGTGGGCCTTGCGGGTGATGCGGGCTTCGTCCACCCGGCACATGCCGGCTTCCGAGCCCATGATCAGCAGGCCGTCGTTGGTATAGGTCACGCGCAGGGGGCGCAGGCCGTTACGGTCCTTGCCGGCCACGACCCAGCGGCCATCGGTGGCGCAGACGGCGGCCGGGCCGTCCCAGGGCTCCATCACCGCGTTGCAGTAGGCGTAGAGCGCCTTGTGCTCCGGCTTGATCTGTTCAGCCGACTTGGCCGCCCAGGCTTCCGGGATCAGCAGGGCCTTGGTCATGGGCGCGTCGCGGCCGGCCCGGACCAGCACCTCGAAGGTGTTGTCCAGGGCGGCTGAGTCCGAGCCGCCCGGCTGGATCACCGGCTTCACGTCATCGCCCATCTCGCCGAAGGCGTCGGCAGCCATGCGGATCTCATGGCTCTTCATCCAGTTGACGTTGCCCTTCAGCGTGTTGATCTCGCCGTTGTGGGCCAGCATCCGGAACGGCTGGGCCAGCCGCCATTCCGGGAAGGTGTTGGTGGAATAGCGCTGGTGGAAGATGGCCACAGCCGCGGCGAACCGGGCGTCGGTCAGGTCCGGATAGAACTCGTCGATGTGCTGGGCCAGGAACATGCCCTTGTAGATCAGCGACCGGGCCGACAGGGAGCACAGGTAGAAGTGCTGGATATTGGCCGCGGCCACCCGCTTCTCGATCCGCTTGCGGCAGATGAACAGGGCGCGCTCCAGCGCCTCGCCGTGCAGGCCCTTGGGCGGCGACAGCATGATCTGCTCGATCTCGGGCCGGCTGGCGTTGGCCTTCTCGCCGATCACCCGGGTGTCCACCGGCACCTGGCGCCAGCCATAGATATAGAAGCCGAACCTCAGGGCCTCGGCCTCGACGATGGTGCGGCAGGTCTCCTGAGCGGCCAGGTCGTTGCGCGGCAGGAAGACCTGGCCGACGGCGATGGGCCCCGGGCGCAGGGCGTGGCCGATCTGGGCGACCTGGTCGGCGAAGAAGTCCTGGGGAACCGAGACCAGCACGCCGGCGCCATCGCCGGTCTTGCCGTCGGCGTCGATAGCGCCCCGGTGCCAGACGCTCTTCAGGGCGCGGATGGCCAGCTCGACCACCTCCCGGCGCGGCTGGCCGTCCAGGGCGCAGACCAGGCCCACCCCGCAGGCGTCCCGCTCCATGGACGGGTCATAGGCGTGGGCGTCGATCAGCTTCTGACGGTTCGCCAGGTAGCGTTCCGTTTCCGTGATGGGATGGGAGGTCATGATCGTCACTCCGCCGCGGCCAGGGCCGGTTGGGACAGGTAGGCGCAGATGGCGTCTGCGGCGTCGCGGCCGTCGCGGATCGCCCAGACCACCAGGGAGGCGCCGCGCACGATGTCGCCGGCGGCGAACACACCTGGGATTGAGGTCATCTGGGTGCGGAAGTCGGCCTTCAGCGTGCCCCAGCGTGAGACCGCCAGGTCCGGCGCGCCGAAGGCGGCGGGCAGGTCCTCAGGATCAAAGCCCAGGGCCTTGATGACCAGGTCGGCCTTGAGGTCGAAGTCGCCGCCCTCGATCTCCTCGGGCGCCTGACGTCCGCTGGCGTCGGGAGCGCCCAGCCGCATGCGGATCGCCCGCACGCCCTTGGCCTTACCCGCCTCGCCGGTCACAGCGCGGGGCGCGGCCAGCCATTCAAAGGTCACGCCTTCTTCTTCTGCATGACCCACCTCGCGGGCCGAGCCTGGCATGTTGGCCCGGTCGCGGCGATAGAGGCAGGTGACCGAGGCCGCGCCCTGGCGCATGGCGGTGCGCACGCAGTCCATGGCGGTGTCGCCGCCGCCGACCACGACCACGTGCTTGCCCTGGGCGTTCAGCTGCCCGGACGCATAGGTCGGCACGTCGTCGCCCAGGCCCACGCGGTTGGAGGCGATCAGGTAGTCCAGGGCCGGCGTCACCCCGGCCGAGCCGGCGCCCGGAACCTGCAGCTCGCGGGCTGCATAGACCCCGGTGGCCACGAGGATGGCGTCATGGCGGGCGCGCAGCTCGTCGAGGCTCGCGTCACGGCCGACCTCGAAGCCCAGCCGGAACTCGACCCCGCCGTCCGCCAGCCTTTTGGTGCGGCGGGCGACCACGTCCTTTTCCAGCTTGAAGCCGGGGATGCCATAGATCAGCAGGCCGCCGGCCCGGTCGTGGCGGTCATAGACCGTCACCGCATAGCCCATCTCGCGCAAGCGCTCGGCCGCCGACAGGCCGGCGGGGCCCGCGCCGATGATCCCCACGCTGCGGCCCTGGTCAGGACCCGCGACGAGTGGCGCGACCCAGCCTTCTTCCCAGGCCTTGTCGGTCAGGTAGCGTTCCACCGCCCCGATGGTCACGGTGCCATGGCCCGACTGTTCTATGGTGCAGGAGCCTTCGCAGAGCCGGTCCTGCGGGCAGATGCGGCCACAGATCTCCGGCATCGAGCTGGTGGCCTGGGACAGGTCGTAGGCCTCCCGCAGCCGGCCCTCGGCGGTCATCCGCAGCCAGTCGGGGATGTTGTTGTGCAGCGGACAGTGGGTCTGACAGAACGGGATGCCGCACTGGGAGCAGCGCGAGGCCTGCTCCGCCGCCTTGGCGTCGATGAAGTCGGCGTAGATCTCATGGAAATCGCCGGCGCGCGCGGTCGCGCCCCGCTTGGGTGGGGTGACGCGGTCCACCGTCGTGAACTTCAGCATGCGCTCGGCCATGGCGTGTCTCCGGCTGTCCAAGGCTCCCATAGGCCTGAAACCTGCCGCGAAAAAGCATATGAGCTACAAAGTGGACTTAATGGCGCGATGCGGCCGCCGCGCATCACAAAATTCTCCGTGAGCGCGAGCATTTTGGTCCACTTAGTGGATACACGCCATCTTTACCCTGATGCGGCTCCTGCTGGGGCCGCAGGAGCCTGGAGGACGCGCCCATGTCGGACTGGATCAACGCCATCATCCTGGGGGTGGTCGAAGGCCTGACCGAGTTCATCCCGGTCTCCTCGACCGGGCACCTCCTGCTGACCAAGACCCTGCTCGGCCTGCCGGACGGCTTCTGGGACACCTTTGCGGTGCTGATCCAGCTGGGCGCGATCCTGGCCATCGTGGCCCTCTATTTCAGCCGCCTGTGGAAGGTGCTGATCACCCTGCCGACCGAGGCCGCTTCGCGCCGCTTCGCGATCTCGGTGTTGGTCGCCTTCCTGCCCGGGGCCCTGGCCGGGGTGCTGCTGCACGACGTGATCAAGCATGTGCTGTTTGAAAGCCCCCGCCTGATCTGCTGGTCGCTGATCATCGGCGGCTTAGTGTTCTTCGTCCTGGACCGCTGGGCGCCTCAGCCCAATCAGGACGACGCCATGGCCCTGCCGCTGCGCACCTCGCTGGTGATCGGCCTCTTCCAGTGCCTGGCCCTGGTGCCCGGCGTCTCCCGGTCGGGCGCGACCATTCTCGGCTCCATGCTGATGCGCGTGGAAAAGCGCGCGGCGGCCGAGTTCTCCTTCTTCCTGGCCATCCCCATCATGCTGGGGGCCTTCGTGCTCGACGCCTGGTCCAACCGCGACAACATCTCGACCGATCAGGTCGGCCTGATCGCCCTGGGCTTCGTCGTCAGCTTCGTGGTGGGCTTCATCGTCGTGCGCACCCTGCTCGACTTCGTCAGCAAGCGCGGCTTCGCCCCCTTCGCCTGGTGGCGGATCCTGGTGGGCGTCGGCGGTCTGGTGTTCCTGACGATGACGGGGCGCTAGGCCCCGTCAGACGCCAGCTGCCGTCGCTCAGGCCGCGACCATGCGCTCGGTCTCGTCGGCGTACTGGCCGCCGCGGCGGAAGCGGTACATGTAGGTCGGCAGGACCGCTTCCAGCGTGGTGGCGGTGATCCCCAGGTCCGACAGGCCCGGATAGGCGCCGGTCACCACATTGTCGGTCTTCAACAGCTCGACCTGGTCGCTGGTCAGCGGCGGGGCCACCGGCGTCAGGGTGACGATCTCGCACAGCTTGCCGATCAGGCCGGCCACCGGCATCGGCAGCGGCATCAGCAGGCGGGCGCGGCCGGTCTGGGCGTTGATGATCTCCATGACCTCCTTGAAGGAGACCACGGCGGCGCCGCCCAGCTCATAGGTCTTGCCGGCGCAGGCCGGATCGGTGACCGCCTTGGCGATCGCCTTGGCCACGTCGCCGACGAACACGGGCTGGAAGCGGGTCTTGCCGCCGCCGATCAGCGGCAGGACCGGCGAGATCACCGCCATCTCGCCGAACTTGTTGAAGAAGCCGTCGCCCTGACCAAAGATGATCGAGGGCCGGATGATCACGGCGTCGGGGAAGGCCTCGCGCACGGCGGCCTCGCCCATGCCCTTGGTGCGGGCGTACTTGGCCTCGGAGTTCGCATCGGCGCCGATGGCCGAGACCTGGACCAGGCTCTTCAGGCCCGCCGCCTTGGCCTGGGCCGCGATATTGCGGGCGCCCATGGTGTGGACCGACTGGAACTTCTGGCGGCCGGTCTCATAGAGCAGGCCGACCAGGTTCACGCAGCCCTGCGCGCCGGCCAAGGCCCGCTGGACCGAGGCCTCGTTGCGGACATTGGCCTGGACCACCTCGATCTGGCCGACATCGCCCAAGAGCCGCATGGTGTGGGCCAGATGCGGCTGGCGCACCGCGACGCGGACCCGCAGGCCCTGCTTGGCGAGCGCGCGCACCACCTGGCTGCCCAAGAAGCCCGAGCCGCCGAAGACCGTGACCAGATCCTGCATGGTGTGTCTCTGTAAGGAAGGAGAGGTGTCCGTTGAGGGTCGGATAGACGAAGCGTGGGCGCGCCGCAATGCGACTTGCCGCATCAAGTGCGATCTAGTGATTGACCGCCTCTCTGAGTGGCCCTATAGGACCGCCTCCCGATCCGAAGGGGCGGGGCCCAGGTGGCGGAATTGGTAGACGCGCTGGCTTCAGGTGCCAGTGGCTTAACGGCCGTGGAGGTTCGAGTCCTCTCCTGGGCACCATCCCTTCGGGGGTGGTGACCGAGCTACTCCCCCAAGACGTGACAGACAGGACTTCAGACCTATTCTGTCGGACTTCGCCTCGGGCGAATTCAGCTTAAGCGCCCCTCGCGGGGCCTGCCGGAGTAGGACCGAACGTGGCGAACTTCCTTCATGAGGGCGATCTGCCCGCCGGTGTCTTCGAGGGCGCGACCGCTGTCGCCATCGATTCGGAGACCATGGGCCTGCGCATCGGCCGCGACCCGCTGTGCGTGGTCCAGCTGTCGGACGGCAATGGCGACGCTCATGTGGTGCGCCTGAAGCGCCCCGACTACGACTGCCCGAATCTGAAGGCGGTCCTGACCAATCCGGCGATCACGAAGATCTTCCACTTCGGCCGTTTCGACATCGCCATGTTCCACCTACATCTCGGGGTGGTGACGGCGCCGGTCTATTGCACCAAGATCGCCTCCAAGCTGGCGCGGACCTATACGGACCGCCACGGCCTGAAGGATGTCGCCAAGGAACTGGTCGGCGTGGACATGTCCAAGGCTCAGCAAAGCTCCGACTGGGGCGCCGACAAGCTCTCGGCGGACCAGCTGGCCTATGCCGCCTCTGACGTCCTGCACCTGCACGCCATCCGCGCCCGCCTTGACGAGATGCTGGTCCGCGAGGGCCGCGACGCCCTGGCCCGGGCCTGTTTCGACTTCCTGCCCCACCGCGCCCTGCTTGATGTCAGGGGCTGGGAAGAGGTCGACATCTTCGCCCATTCGTGAGGCGGCCTTGAGCCTCGCCCAAGCGCCTTCGCCCGCCGCCGGTCCCCGCGACCAGGCCGCGCGCTGGCGTGCGCATTCGGTGATGATCCGCAGGGCGCGCATCGCCCTGCCGGCCGCCATCGGCGCCATCTTCGTCCTCCTGGTCGGCTTTGTGATCCACGGCTCCCTGGCGGGCGCCAAGGCCAGGCCCCAGGACGCCGACGCGCCGATCCAGCTGGTCAACCCGCGCTTCGTGGGCCGGGACGGCAAAGGGCGGGCCTATGTGATCACCGCCAAGACGGCGACCCGCGACGAGAAGGACTACAACCGTGTCCTGCTCGACACCCCGATGCTGGTCCTGGACGAGGAGGGCTCGAACCCGACCCGAATCTCGTCCCAGTCCGGCGTCTATCGCGAGGACGCCCACACCCTGAACCTGGACGGTGGCGTAAAGTTGAACGGCGGGGACGTGAATTTCTCCACCGCCAGCTCCATCTTCAACACCGCCACCGGGGTGTTGGAGGGCACGGGCGAGATTCAGGGCATGGGCGCGCTGGGAGAAATCATTGCCAAGTCCTACGGCGTCTATGACAAGGGCGATCGACTGGTCTTCAAGGGCGGCGTTCGCACGCGCGTCGAGTCACACTAGGGTTCCGGCGGCAAAAAAGATGAGCGAGCTCTCGATGATCAAACCTTGGGCCGTGGCGATGTTCGCCCTGGGCGTTGGGATGGCCGGTCCGGCCGCGGCCCAGCTGGCCCAGAATTCCGACGCGCCGGTGGATATCACCGCTGACGAGCTCGAGGTGGTCAACGCCCAGTGCCTGGCCGTCTATCGCGGCGGCGCCGAGGCCCTGCAGGACACGGTGCGCCTGCGCGCCAACGTCCTGAAAATCTATTACAAGCCGGGCTCCGGTTCGGCCCGCGCCGGCGGCGGGGTCGGCTCCAGCTGCGGCAACGAGCTGGACCGCATGGAGGCCCAGGGCGACGTCTACTACGTGACCCCGCAGCAGCGGGTGCACGGCGACGCCGCGGTCTATCAGGCCGAGTCCACCACCATCACCATCACCGGCGACGTGGTCGCCGCCCGCGGCCAGGACGTGCTGAAGGGCTCCAAGCTGGTGATCAACACCAAGACCGGGGACGCCCAGATGCAGAGCGGGGCCAAGGGGCGCAACAAGCCCGGCCGCGTGCGCACCGTGCTCTATCCCAAGTCCCAGGCGGCCGCGCCCGCCGCGCCGCGCTAGGCGCCGCCTTGACGCCGGAAAGCTTCGATACCCTGCCGGGCCTGGCCGGTGAGGGCCTTGTGGTCGACAATATCGGCAAGGCCTTCCGCGGGCGCACCGTGGTCAAGGGCGTGTCCCTGCGCCTGCGCCGGGGCGAGGTGGCGGGCCTGCTCGGCCCCAACGGCGCCGGCAAGACCACCTGCTTCTACATGATCACCGGCCTGATCGCGGCCGACTACGGCGCGATCTATCTCGACGGCGTCAACATCACGGCCCAGCCCATGTACCAGCGCGCCCGCATGGGCGTGGGCTACCTGCCGCAGGAGACCTCGATCTTCCGCGGCATGACGGTGGAGGAAAACGTCATGGCGGTGGTCGAGCTGCGCGAGCCCGACATCGCCAAGGCCAAGGCGACGGTCACCGGCCTGCTCGAGGAAATGCGCATTGAGCATCTGCGCCAGGCGCCGGCCGTGTCCCTGTCGGGCGGTGAACGCCGCCGGGTGGAGATCGCCCGGGCGCTGGCCAGCGAGCCGGCCTTCATGCTGCTGGACGAACCCTTCGCCGGCATCGACCCCCTGGCCATCGCCGACATCCGCGAGGTCATCGGCTTCCTGAAGAGCCGCGGCATCGGCATCCTGATCACCGACCACAATGTCCGCGAGACGCTCGACATCATCGACCGCGCCTCGATCATCGCATCCGGTGAAGTGCTGTTCGAAGGCTCGCCCCAGGAAATCGTCGACGACCCCGAAGTCCGCCGCGTCTACCTCGGCGAACACTTCGGCGGCTGAGGCCGCAAAGCGCGTCTATCCCTAGCGTTGTCATCCCGGTTTCCCCGCAGGGAAAGACCGGGACCCATAAGCACCGACCTCTCGGGCGCACCCCTGCGCGTCTGGGTCCCGGACAAGCGCTGCGCGCTTTCCGGGATGACATCCGAGCAGCGCCACCTGGAAGCGTCACCGCAAACCCATTGCCTGACCTTACGGTAAGGGTGATCCTTGGGGCGTCTTCCCGTGCGTCAGACGCGGGAGACTCAAGGGGGACACCGCGTGGCTGCGACGCCGAAGAACGTCATCGTCATCCTGCTCGACAGCCTGAACCGGCACATGCTGGGGGCCTATGGCGGGACCGAGTTCGAGACCCCGGTGCTCGACGCCTTCGCCAAGACCGCGGTGCGGTTCGACAACCACTACACCGGCTCTCTGCCCTGCATGCCCGCGCGGCACGACATCCTGTGCGGGGCGCTGGATTTCCTGTGGCGGCCCTGGGGTTCGGTGGAGATCTGGGAAGACGCCATCACCTATGAGCTGCGCAAGACCGGCGTGGTCAGCCAGCTGATCAGCGACCACCCGCACCTGTTCGAGACCGGCGGCGAGAACTATCACGGCGACTTCAACGCCTGGGCCTATGAGCGCGGCCACGAGGGCGACGCCTGGAAGACCCGCCCCGACCCCTCCTGGGCCGGCGCGCCGGGCATGGGTCGCGGGCACATGCCCTATGACGACAGCCGCGGCTGGTTCCAGGGTGAGGCGGACTTCCCCGGCCCTCGCACCATGTCCGCCGCCGCCCGCTGGATCGACGACAACGCCGGCCACCACGACCGCTTCTTCCTGTTCGTCGATGAGTTCGACCCGCACGAGCCCTTCGATACGCCCGAGCCCTGGGCGTCGAAGTACGATCCCGACTGGGAGGGGCCCCACCTGATCTGGCCGCCCTATATGAAGGGCGCCATCGAGAAGGGCGTGCTGACCGAGCGCCAGGCGCGCCAGCTGCGGGCCCAGTACGGCGGCAAGCTGTCGATGATCGACCACTGGCTGGGCAAGGTGCTGGACGCCGTGGACCGAAACGGGATCGCCGACGACACCGCCATCATCATCTGCACCGATCACGGCCACTATCTGGGCGAGAAGGACATCTGGGGAAAGCCGGGGGTGCCGATCTACGCCACCCTGGGCCACATCCCACTCCTGATCCGCTGGCCGGGGGTGGAGCCGGGCGCCCGGTCGGCCCTGACCACCAGCGTCGACATCTTCGCCACCCTCTGTGAGGCGTTCGGCGTGACGGTGCGCCAGCGCACCCACGGCAAGTCCCTGATCCCGGTGCTGACCGGCGAGGCGGACAAGGTGCGCGACTGGTTGCTGACCGGGGTCTGGGGCCGCGAGGTGCAGCTGGTCACCGACCGCTGGAAGTACGTCCGCGGACCCGCGGGCGCCAACGCGCCCCTGTCGATGATGTCCAACCGCTGGTCCACCATGCCCACCCACGTGGTCGACAAGCACGTGGCCATGCCCCTGCCCGACGACCGCGCCTTCCTGGACCGGATGCCGGGCTCCAAGATCCCGGTGCTGCACCAGCCCTTCGCCGAGGGTGACCACGTGCCGTTCTGGGCTCTGACCCGGTTCAGCGGCGCCCACCTCTATGACCGTCTGGAAGACCCGGACGAGACTACAAACCTGGCCGGTGGGCCGCACGAGGCCGAGATGGCCGCCCTGCTCGCCCAGGCCCTCGCCGAGCTGGAGGCGCCCAAGTCCCAGTTCCAGCGGCTGGGCCTATAGGAGGACACGATGAATGCCATTCGCCTGATCGCGCTCGCGGTCGCCGCCCTGACCCTCAGCGCCTGCGCCAAGGACATCCCCTACGCCACGCTGAAGACCAAGTACGCCACCCCGGCCTCGCGCTTCGTGACCCTGCAGGACGGGGTGACGGTGCACTATCGCGACCAGGGCAAGGCCGACGGGACGCCCATCGTCCTGGTTCACGGCTTCGCGGCCAATCTCGACACCTGGGAGCCCTGGGTGGCGCGGCTGGGCAAGGATCATCGGGTGGTGACCCTGGACCTGGCGGCTCACGGCCTGACCACGGTCCCGGCGGGCTACGAGGTCTCGACCCCCGGCCAGGTGGCCATCGTCGACGGCGTCGCCCAGACGCTGAAGCTCGACCATTTCGCCCTGGCCGGAAACTCCATGGGCGGCGGCGTGGCCTGGAACTACACCCTGGCCCATCCGGAGAAGGTCGACGCCCTGATCCTGGTGGATTCCGCCGGCGCGCCGGTAGACCCGGCGGCGATGAAGGACCGCAAGGGCCAGCCCCTGATCTTCAAGATCATGCGCACCGCCCCCGGCCGCGCGATCCTCAAGCGGCTGAACCCGCGGCCCCTGACCGGCAAGGGGCTGAAGCAGGCCTATATCGACGAGAGCCTGGTCACCCCGGCCCTGGTCGACCGCTATGTGGACCTGGCGCTGGCGCCCGGCCGCCGCGAGCTGCTGCTGAACGGCCAGGCCGCGCCGCGCAAGCCCGCGACCGCCGAGACCTTCAAGGCCATCAAGGCCCCGACCCTGGTCATGCACGGCGACGCCGACACCGTGATCCCGCTGGCCGCCGGCCAGGCCCTGGCGGCCGCCATTCCGGGCGCCAAGCTGATCGTCTATCCGGGCGTCGGCCACGTGCCGATGGAGCAGATCCCCGACAAGTCAGCGGCGGACGTTGAGGCGTTCCTGGCGACCTTGCCGGCGAAGTGAAGATGCTCCCCCTTTTGGGGAGCTGTCAGCGAAGCTGACTGAGGGGGAGGGCCGTGCGCCGTGGGTGCGACACGGCCCCTCCACCCCTTCGGGGTCTCCCTCCCCCGGAGGGAGAGGACCTGGACAACTCGGTCCGGGTCGCCGCTAATGCCCGCCCAAGCTTCCTCTGCAGTTCGGTTTTCCAGGGTCATTTCATGCGGGCTTTGTTGCTGGCCACGGCCATTTCGTTCATCGCGGCCACGGGCGCCGCCGCGCAGGACGGTCCGACCAGGGTGTTCACCGCCCGCGACCTGTTCGGCCTGCAGCAGGCCGCCGATCCGCAGATCCGCCCCGACGGCGCCCAGGTGGCCTATGTGCGGGCCTCCAACGACCTGATGACCGACCGCACCCGCCGGACGATCTGGCTGGTGGACGCCAAGACCGGCGCCCAGTCGCCGTTGGTGGCCGACGAGGGCTCGAGCTTTTCGCCGCGCTGGTCGCCGGACGGCAAGCGCCTGGCCTATGTGGCGGTGGTCGGCGGGGCGCCGCAGCTGTTCGTGCGCTGGATGGCCGATGGCCGCGCGGCGAAGGTCGCCACGCTCGAACAGGCGCCCAGCGACATCACCTGGTCGCCGGACGGCAAGACGCTCGCCTTCACCGTGCTGGTCCCGGCGCCTGGCGCCAGCCTGGCCGCCCCCATCGCCAAGCCCGAGGGCGCCCAGTGGGCCGAACCCCTGCGGGTCGAGGATAGGGTCAACTGGCGGGCCGACGGCGAGGGCGAGCTGAAGCCTGGCTATTCCCAGGTCTTTACGGTCTCGGCCGACGGCGGCGCGCCACGCCAGCGCACCTTCGGCAAGTTCGACGCCCAAGGCCCGTTGGCCTTCGCCAAGGACGGCCAGGGCCTGATCTTCGCCTCCAACCGCGGCGCAAACTGGGAGCGGGACGCCGGCGAGAGCGAGCTGTTCCGGGTGTCCCTGACCGACGGTGGCCTGACCCAGCTGACCAAGCGGGTGGGGCCGGACTATGCGCCGGCGGTCTCGCCGGACGGTAAGCTGATCGCCTATGTCGGCTACGACGACGCCCGGCATCGCGGCTACGAGAACCAGCGGCTCTATGTGATGAACGCCGATGGCTCGAACCCGCGGGCGCTGACCGCCGGCCTGGACCGCTCGGTGGGCGATCCCCAGTGGTCGGGCGACGGCAAGGCCATCTATGTGGACTATGCCGACCTGGGTCAGACCAAGGTCGCGCGCGTGACCCTGGACGGCAAGATGACCACGGTGGCCGAGGGCCTGACCGGCGGCGGCCTGGACCGGCCCTACGCCGGTGGGGCGTTCAGCGTGGCCCGGGACGGGACCATAGCCTTCACCAAGGGCGACGCGCTCAACCCCGCGGACCTGGCGGTGACCAAGGGCGGGGCGGCGCGCACCCTGACCGCGCTCAACGCCGACCTGTTCGCCGGCAAGACCCTGGGCAAGGTCGAGGCCCTGCCGGTGAAGTCGTCCTTCGACGGCAAGTCCATCGGCGCCTGGATCGTCACGCCGCCGGGCTTCGACCCCGCCAAGAAGTATCCCCTGATCCTGGAAATCCACGGCGGGCCGTTCTCGGCGTATGGCCCCAGCTTCTCCACTGACAACCAGCTCTATGCGGCGGCGGGCTATGTGGTGGTCTATTCCAACCCGCGCGGCTCGACCTCCTATGGCGAGGCCTTCGCCAACGAGATCGACCGCAACTATCCGAGCCACGACTATGACGACCTGATGAGCGTGGTGGACGCCGCCGTGGCCAAGGGCTTCGTCGACGACAAGCGGCTCTATGTCACGGGCGGCTCTGGCGGCGGGGCGCTGACCGCCTGGATCGTCGGCAAGACCGGCCGGTTCGCCGCCGCCGCCACCCAGAAGCCGGTGATCAACTGGACCAGCCAGGTGCTGACCGTCGACGGCTATACCGGCATGGCCCGCGACTGGTTCGGCCAGATGCCGTGGGAGGATCCCATGGCCTATTGGAAGCGCTCGCCCCTGTCCCTGGTGGGCAATGTGACCACTCCGACCCTGGTGGTGGTGGGCGACAAGGACCTGCGCACCCCGCCCAGCGAGGCCGAGCAGTACTACCAGGCCCTGCAGCTGCGCGGTGTGCCGACGGCCCTGGTCAAGGTGCCGGGCGCGAGCCACGGCGGCATCGCCGCGCGTCCGTCGCAGGCCGCCGGCAAGGCTGCGGCGATCCTCGCCTGGTTCGAGCGGTACAAGGGTAAGTAGGCCGCGACGCAAGAAAGGCGCCACGCAATCGCGCGCGTTAACGAACTGGTGGGAAACGCCGCCTAGCCTCCGACGCAAGAAATAGGCCAGGAGGCGGATTTGGCGCTCGGCGCGCGTTTGGAGCTTCGTCAGGGGCAGGGGCTCGTCATCACGCCCCAGCTGCAGCAGGCCATCAAGCTGCTGCAGCTCTCCAACATGGAGTTGGAGGCCTATGTCGAGGGCGAGCTGGAGCGTAACCCGCTGCTGCAGCGGGACGAGCGCGACAACGAGCCTGAGGCGGAAGCCCAGCCGCGCGAGGTCGAGTCCTACGCCGCCGACCAGATCCCCGAGACCGGCGCCAGCGCCGAGATGGATGTCAGCCACGACGCCGAAGCCTCTCCGGGCGAGCGCGCGACTGGCGACGGCGCCGACACCCGCGAGACCGGCGGGGCGGTGGACTGGTCCAAGGCCGGCAAGGGCGGCGGCTTCGAGGAGCTGGACGACTTCGAGCAGCGCCTGACCCGCGACAAGACCCTACAGGAGCACCTGCACGACCAGCTGATGGTCTCAGGCTTCACCGGGCCGGAACTGGCGGTGGCCAGCGTCCTGGTCGATGCGGTGGACGAGGGCGGCTACCTGCGCGGCGACCTTGCGGAGACCGCCGAGCGGCTCGGCTGCGACCTGACCTTTGTCGAGGACGTGCTGCGCATCCTGCAGCGGTTCGAGCCGGTGGGCGTCTTCGCCCGCGATGTGCGCGAATGCCTGATGATCCAGCTGAAGGACCGCGATCGCTGCGATCCGGCCATGATGGCGCTGCTGGACAACCTCGACCTCCTGGCCAAGCGGGACATGAGCGCCCTGCGCCGCGCCTGCGGCGTGGACGACGAGGACCTGAAGGACATGATCGCCGAACTGCGGGCCCTGACGCCCCGACCCGGCGCGGCCTTCGGCGGCGAGCCGGCGACGCCGGTGGCGCCGGATGTCTTCGTGCGCGAAGGGCTTGGCGGGCTATGGCACGTGGAGCTGAACAGCGACACCCTGCCGAGGCTCCTGGTGGACCAGCGCTACCACGCCCGTGTCTCCGCGGCGGCGCGGTCGGACCAGGAGAAGACCTTCGTCGCCGACTGCGTGGCGTCCGCCAACTGGCTGGTGAAGAGCCTGGACCAGCGGGCCAAGACTATTCTGAAGGTGGCGTCCGAGATCGTGCGCCAGCAGGACGGCTTCCTGGCCTTCGGCGTCGAGCACCTGCGGCCGCTGAACCTGAAGACCGTGGCCGACGCCATCGGCATGCACGAGTCGACCGTGAGCCGCGTGACCTCGAACAAGTACATCGCCACGCCGCGCGGCATGTTCGAGATGAAGTTCTTCTTCACCTCGGCGATCCAGTCGACCGAAGGCGGCGAGGCCCATTCGGCCGAGAGCGTGCGTCACCGGATCCGCCAGCTGATCGACGCCGAGCGCTCGGAGACCGAGGTCCACTCCGACGACCGGATCGTGGAGATCCTGAAGGAGACCGGCGTGGACATCGCGCGCCGGACGGTGGCCAAGTACCGCGAGGCCATGCGCATCCCGTCTTCGGTGGAGCGCCGCCGGATGCTGAAGGAAGCGGTTTAGCCACTTTTTGGAGTGGTATTGAGTCCCAGCTAGAATTGGCCCTAAGGCGTTGATTTAGAAATCAAATCCAGGGTTCTGGCAGCCCTTCGACGCGCAGCGCCTCAGCCACGGCGGGGCGCGCCAGCAGGCGGCGGGCGTGCGCGCCCACATGGGGCAGGTCGCGGGCCGGCCTGGGCAGGGTGCGGCCCCAGCGGGTCATCATCAGGAGGTAGAAGTCGGCGGCGCTCAAGGTCTCGCCCAGCAGCCAGGGGCCGTCGCCCAGCTGGGCGTCGAGGCGCTCGAACGCGCCCATGACCCGGTCGCCCACGGCGGCCTGCACCGCATCGACCCCGGCCGGATCAGTGGTGAACTCGTGCGGATAGAACCAGGCCCGGAACTCGGACTGCAGGGTGTTCGTGATCTGGGCCATCCAGCGATAATAGAGCGGCCGCAGGGGATCGCCCGGCGGCGGCGCGAGGCCGGCGGCCGGATAGGCGTCGGCGAGATGGAGGCCAATGGCCATGGTCTCGAACAGCACCAGGTCGCCATCAACCAGCACCGGGATCTTGCCGTGCGGATTGAGCGCCAGATAGGCGGCGCTGGACTGGGCGTCCTTGTCGCGGTCGACAAAGGCCAGCTCGAAGGGGACACCCAGCTCGCGAAGCAGGATGTGCGGGAAGAGGCTGGCGTTGCCGGGGTTGTAGTGAAGGGTGATCACGCTTCCAGGCTCATTTCATAGAGGTTCCAGGCGGTCTTGGCGGCCACCTGATCATAGAGGCTGCGGGCTCGATAGTTGTCGTCTGCGGTGGTCCAGCGGACCACGCCCCAGCCGCGGGTCCGTCCTACCTGGGCGACATGGGCGAGCAGGGCGCGGCCGGTCCCCTTCGCGCGGGCGTCGGGGCTGACGAACAGGTCGTCGAGATAGCCCATGTCCCGGCCGACCGCGGGCCGGGGCTGGCGTCGGAAGTGGGCCAGGCCCACCGGGGTTTCCCCCTCCAGGGCCAGGACGCCTTCGAGCTCGTGGGCGGGATCAAGGATCCAGCCCCAGACCGCCTCGGCCACCTCGTCGGTCAGGGTGCGCTTGTAGAAGGTGGTGTAGCCGTCGAACAGGACGCGCCAGGCGGGCTTCAGGTCGGGGCGGGTGGGGATGTCGATGATGGTCATGGCGCTATCGGTGCGCCGGAAGTGGTCTGGGTTGAAGGGCCACTTTGGGTGGATGTGGCAGACCACTCTTGTGTCATCCCGGCTTCCGCTACGCGGAAGCCGGGATGACAGCCCAAATCACCGCGGCAGGGCTTCGGCGATCTGGACGGCGTTGAGGGCGGCGCCCTTCAGGAGCTGGTCGCCGGAGAGGAAGAGGCTGAGGGTCCGGCCGGTGGGGTCGGACAGGTCGGCGCGGATGCGGCCGACCAGAACGTCGTCGCCGCCCGAGGCTTCGTTCGGCATCGGGTAGTGGTTGGCGGCGTGGTCGTTGACCAGGCGCACGCCCGGCGCATCGGCCAGCCAGGCCTCGGCCTCGCCCGGGGTGACCGGGTTCTCGAACTCCACCACCAGGGACATGGAGTGGGCGCGCAGCACCGGCACGCGGACGCAGGTGAAGGACAGGCGCATGTCCGGGGCGGACATGATCTTGCGGATCTCGGCCATGGCCTTCAGCTCCTCGCCATTATAGCCGGTCTCGGCGTCGACCCCGGCGTTGTGGCTGAACAGGTTGAAAGCGTAGGGGTGCGGCAGGACCTGGGGCGCATAGGCCTCGCCCTTCAGGTAGGCGGCGGTGGAGGCCTCCAGTTCAGCCATGGCCTGGGCGCCGGCGCCCGAGGCCGATTGGTAGGTGGCGCCGATCACCCGGGTGACCTTGTTGTGAGCGTGCAGGGGCTGCAGGGCCATCACCGCGATGGCGGCGACGCAGTTGGGGTTGGCCACGACCTTGGGCTGGTCGGCCAGGAGGGCGCCGTTCACCTCCGGCACCACCAGGGGCACGTCCTCGTCCATGCGGAAGGCCGAGGAGTTGTCCACGACCACGCAGCCGGCGGCGACCGCCACGGGGGCGTACTGGCGGCTGATGGTGGCGCCGGCCGAGAACAGGGCGACATCGATCCCGTCAAAGCTGTTGGGCCCCAGGGGCTCGACCACCAGGTCCTGGCCCCGGAACGGCAGGGTCTTGCCGGCCGAGCGCGGCGAGGCCAGCAGGCGCAGGGAGGCCACGGGGAAGCCCCGGCGCTCCAGGCAGCCCATCAGTTCGATGCCGACCGCGCCGGTGGCGCCGACGATGGCGACATTCAGCGGCCGGGACGGGCTCTGGGCGTCGAGGTTGGATTGGTGTTGCGTCATCAGTCTCTCTCCGGGGTGTTGGTCCGGGAGGACGGGGCGCTGTGTTCTGGCTGAAGCGACCCCGTCCTTATCCGGCGGGGTCTTGGGGGATCAGGCGGCGTGCGCGCGCGGTCCCCCAGGCCCCGAGAGCCCGGTGGTTTTAATCGCGCTTTTAATAGTGGCGAACCGCATGAGGAGGGCCGTTACCGGATTGAGGGGGTGGTGTCAAAGGGGAGGAGCTGCTTACCCGTCCCATCGGTGTCATCCCGGAAAGCCGCGTGAGCGGCTTGTCCGGGACCCAGACGCGCGGGGTTGTCCGGAGAAGCCCGTGTCTATGGGTCCCGGTCTTCGGCTGCGCCGAAACCGGGATGACACAGGAGGGAGAACCGGGATGACACCCCTTGCAGGGTCCTCGCTTGAAGCTGTGCAAACGCGACTTTTGGGCGCTTGACACCTTTGCCGGAGAGGCGCGTTCTTTCACTCATGCAAGTGTTGGTTTCCGGCAAGCATGTCGCCGTCGGGGAGGCCCTGCGTGAGCGGGTCACCGACGAAATCGCCTCCTCCATTGGCAAGTATTTCGACCGCGGCGGTAACGCCGACGTCGTTGTCAGCCGGGAGGGTCATTCCTTCAGGGTCGACTGCGCGGTGAAGCTGGCCTCTGGCCAGGCGCTGCAGAGCCATGGCCTCGGCGCTGACGCCCACGGGGCGTTCGACGCGGCCCTGGCCAAGATCGAGACCCGAATCCGGCGCTATAAGCAGCGCCTGAAAAGCCACTCGATCGCCGCCACCGCACGCCAGGCCGAGACGGCCTCGTACTTCGTCCTGCGCGCCCCGGACGACGACGGCGCCGACGAGGTCTGGGACGACGAGGACCACAGCGCCGAGTCGCACAGCGCCATGGTCATCGCCGAGACCGAGAAGGATATCCGCACGATGACCGTTTCCGCGGCGGTCATGGAGCTGGACTTGACGGAATCTCAAACAATCGTGTTTAGGAACGCGGCTCACGGCGGATTGTCCGTGGTATATCGCCGGCCCGACGGGAACATCGGCTGGATCGACCCCGAACGCACCAAATCGTCGAACGGGAACGGGACGAACGGAACGGGCCACTAGGCTCCTGCGTTTCGCGCGTCTCGACGGTCTTGGCTTCTGTCGGGCTGTACAGTTTTAGGCGTCGCGAGACACATGGTTATGGTTGAGCTTCTGGACCGCGCGGCCATCGCGCCGCGGGCGAGCGCTTCGAGCAAGCGCCAGGTTCTGGCCGTGGTGTCCGAGATGGCGTCGCGGAATTTTGGTCTCAGCGCCGGCAAGGTGCTGGATGCGCTCATGGAGCGCGAGGCGGCCGGTTCGACCGGGGTGGGGCATGGCGTCGCCGTGCCGCACGCCCGGCTTGAGGGCCTGGACCGCATGCGTGGTGTCTTCATCCGCCTGGAGCAGCCGGTGGACTTCGACGCCATCGACGACCAGCCCGTGGATTTGATCTACGCCCTGCTGGCGCCGGCGAACGCCGGTTCCGAGCATCTGCGGGCCCTAGCCCGGGTGTCGCGGGTCCTGCGGCAGGGTGACCTGCGCGAGCAGCTGCGCCAGGCGCGGACGCCGGACGCCATTCATGTCCTGCTGGCCCAGGAAGCGCGCTCCACGGCGGCTTGAGGGGGGCTTCTTCCCTACCCCTTGCCGTCATGGCCGGGCTTGTCCCGGCCACCCATCAACACCGTGTCAGCGGATAGAATGCGGCGGAGCCCCTGCGCCCAGGCTTGAACCTCAGGCGCGTATGGGTGGCCGGGACAAGCCCGGCCATGACGTTTTGAAGGATGAGGCGCTCCGCACGAGGAGCGGGGGCGCTACGCCCTAGTGCACCGACACCGGGGCCAGTTCGTGGGCCAGGGCGGCGGCGACGGCGGTGTTGCGGTCGGTCATGACCGCCAGGCGTTCGCCGTTGGCGCGGTGGACCGCATAGAGGGTCTGTTCGGGGTCAAGCTCGAAGCCCTCGATCCGGCCCTCGGGCGTCGAGGCCAGGATCTCCGCGGCCTTGATCGGGCGGACATAGACGAGGTCAGGACCGCCCAGGGCGGCGAAGGCTTCCGTGGTCAGTTTCGGGGTCAGATCAGGCGTCATTTCGACCACCTCCTTGTTACTCAAACGCGACAGGCGTCCTCCGGTTCGGCCGGACGTGGGCGTCGCGTGTTCTGGTTCAGCTCCCCGAGCCGGTCTGGATGGGGATGCGCTTGACCAGGCCGTTGGGCTCGGGGCGGGCCAGGTCGATGTGCAGGAGGCCGTGCTCCAAGAGGGCGCGCTCCACCTGCATGCCGTCGGCCAGGACGAAGGCGCGCACGAACCCGCGGGCGGCGATGCCGCGATGCAGGTAGGCGTCCTCAGCCTTGCCATTGTCCTCGCGCCGGCCAGCCACGGTCAGCTGGCGGTCCTCAAGGGTCACGTGCAGGGTGTCAGGCGTGAAGCCGGCCACGGCCAGGGTGATGCGCAGGGCGCCCCCGCCGCGGTCTTCGACATTGTAGGGCGGATAGCTCTCGGCGGCGGCCTTGGCGGCGCGTTCGATGAGGCTACGCGTATGCTCGAAGCCCAGCAGGAAGGGGCTGTCGAAAACCACAGTTCGATTCATTCCAGAGTCCTCGCGGATCAAGCGACTCTCCGTGAGCCCGCCCGAGGTCTGGCGCGGGCTCCGGATGAAACAGATGTGGTGATGCGCCGGGCCGGGGTCAATGGAACCCGGCCCGGAGGTCGCACGGAACGGCTCAGGCCGCGCCCGGGATGGGTAGGCGCTCCATGATCTCCACCCGGTCGCCGGGGAAGATGGTGAAGTGCGGATGGTCCAGGAACAGGCGGGCGGCCTCGTCGTGGCTCTCGGCGGTCAGGATCACATAGCCGCCGACCTGGTTGCGGGCGTCATGGACGCCGGCCTTGTCGGTGGTCTTGTTGACGCCCACTGGCCCCCCGGCGTCGACAATGCGAGCCGCGTTGTTGGCCATCCAGGCGCCCCAGGCCTCCATGCCGCGGGCCATGTCGGCCTCGCTCATCTCCGGCGGACCGCTGACGGGATTGGGGTCGCCCATGAACAGGGCCAGGAAGGTCTTCATGTGGGGTCGCTCCTTTGGGTGACGTTCCTCGAAGGACGCACCTTAGGCGCTGATCCCGACAGATCTCATCCTCCCCCGCCGGCGGGGGAGGATTTGGCGCTCAGTTGCTCCCCCTCTGGGGGAGCTGTCGCGGAGCGACTGAGGGGGCCGACGCGCAGCGGCGGTTGCTGGGTCAGCTACCGCTTGCTTTCGCAAGCGGCCCCCTCCGG